>CAZEQP010000106.1:0-8247 GCA_964514345.1 uncultured Candidatus Obscuribacterales bacterium | reverse complement strand
CGAGGCCGCAAGAACCACCTGATGCACTTGCCCTGTCCTCACGCGGAGGGTGTTGTAAGAGCAGTAATCACCAGGCACTTTTCAGTTTTAAGGTTATTGGGGTAGTTCCGCCGAGTTGGTAGGAGACGAGGTTAGGACTGCATCCTGGCAGAATTATTAGAGAAATCCAATCTATCTTATATAAAATCAGCCCGTTTACAGTTGGCCCGGCTGGCGCAAGCACCAAAAGAGTAATTAAACTACTGCTTTGAACTCTCTTCATTGCCGCAACAATTGCCCGATTTTTTGTTCTTTTTCAGGGCCGGTTTTTTGGCTGAATCTTTGGAATTGTCTGCGCCGGATTTTTTGGATTCTCTCTTATCGGCATCCCAAAGTCTTTCGGCTCTGTATTTTTTTAAATTCTCACTGGGTGAATCGAAGGGATATTGACGTTCATATTTTTTGTCTACAGCATACTGAATTTCACAAATACTTTTGCCTTTCTTGTGCATTGAAAGCGCAACAAGAACTTCCTCAATACAAATGTGACAGTCCATTCCATGATTGCATGTAAAACAATCGAGCAAATTGGAGTGTTTGTCTGTAATGTCGCATCCACAATAACAAAAGAGTTTGGCGCAGATATCCGGAATTTCTTTGGCTGCCTGATAGCCTTTTTTTATGAAAACCATTGTGGGACTGCTGAATTGTTCGGGATCCATTACCTGTGCTTGTTTATTTTCCTGAGCGAAACTGGCTGGTCCAAAAGGACAGACAGACAGACAGACGGCAATTGTGATCAAAGTAACAGGTTTCCCCATACAGCTTATGATGCCCTATTTTGAAACATTTTGCTAGAAATGAGAGGAAGTCAAGCCCGAGCAGGCTTGTTTTTTGTTATCATTCTTCTTCATGAAATACGACGTTATAGTGATAGGTGGAGGTCACGCCGGAGCCGAGGCGGCAAATGCTGCTGCCAAAATGGGTCTTGAGACTCTGCTTCTTGCCGTAAACCTGGACACTATCGGTGCCATGCCGTGCAATCCGGCCGTAGGCGGTCCGGGCAAATCTCACCTGGCCAAAGAAGTTGATGCTCTGGGCGGTGTAATTGGTATTGCAGCTGATGCCACTTATATTCAGTTGCGTATGCTCAATTTGAGTCGTGGTCCTGCTGTCCAATCTCTTCGTGCTCAATCGGACAAGCGCGAGTATTCCGTCTGGATAAAAAAATATCTGGAAGAGCTGCCCAACCTCACTTTGCGTCAGGGGATGGTGAAAAGATTTCTCACCGCCAACAACAAAATTGAAGGCGTGGAGCTGGCTTTCGGTGAACAAGTATTTGCCAGGGCGGTAGTGCTTTGCGCCGGTACTTTTTTGGAAGGAACTATCTGGATCGGCAAAGAAACACAACCTGCAGGCAGAGCTGGAGAGTTTCCTGCCGTCGGTTTAAGCGAAAACTTGCGCTCAATGGGCTTTACCATGGGCCGCTTAAAAACAGGCACACCACCGCGCATAGACGGACGGACAATCGACTATTCAAATTTACCTGTGGTTCCGGGAGATGAAAATCCGCAATTCTTTTCTTTTCTGGACAAACGCCCGGTGCGTGAGCAACTGCCCTGTCATCAAACTCGCACCACGGCAAAAACACACGAACTGATAATGGCCAATTTGCAAGAATCACCCATGTATTCAGGAATGATACACGGCGTTGGTCCGCGCTATTGCCCATCCATCGAAGACAAAGTAGTGCGTTTTGCCGACAAAGACAGTCATTCATTTTTTCTAGAACCGGAAGGACGTGACACTTACGAAGTGTATTTGCAGGGATGCTCCACCAGTTTACCGGTGCATATTCAGCATCAAATCGTGTCAAGCTTGCCGGGACTGGAAAATGCACGGGTCATTCGTCCTGCATACGCAGTCGAGTACGACTATTTGCCTGCAATTCAGTTCGATCACACCCTTATGTCCAAAGACTTAGAGGGTTTTTTTGCAGCCGGTCAGATTCTGGGTACCAGCGGTTACGAAGAAGCCGCCGCCCAGGGTATAGTGGCAGGCATCAACGCCGCTCGCTATGCCAATGGTCTTGAGCCGCTCATTCTAAGCCGTTCTTCCAGTTATACCGGCACTCTTGTAGACGACCTGGTGACTAAAGAAATCGGTGAACCTTACAGAATGATGACTTCGCGTTCTGAATACAGACTCTTGCTCAGACAGGATAACGCCGATGCCAGGCTGACTCCAATCGGCAGAGAAATAGGACTGGTAGACGATTATCGCTGGGAATTATTCAATAAAAAACAAGACTGCATCAAAAGCGAAAAGACGCGTCTTACTTCCACCAGGATTTTTCCAAAGCCAGAAGTGGAGCGCGTTTTAAATCAATTCGGTGAAACTTTGAAATCTCCCTGCACTCTGGAAGAGTTACTGCGTCGTCCAAAAGTAACTTACGAAGCGGTGGCAGCACTTTCTGACAATTCACCAGAGTGCCGGTTCAAGCTCGAAATCGAGACTGATATCAAGTATGCCGGCTATATCGAAAGACAAAAATCGCAAATAGAACAGCTTGAAAAACTGGATCGAATCAAGTTGCCGGAGTCGATTGATTATCAGGAGCTGCTTCATCTGTCTAAAGAGTCAAGAGAAAAATTGAACCGTATCCGCCCCGACACACTGGGACAGGCCTCACGCATAGGCGGAGTCAGTCCTGCTGATATCTCTGTTTTGATGGTCCATCTGGAAACAAGAAGACGTAGTCGTCAGGCCACTGCTGTAAAGTAACCCTCTTGTTAGAAGAAGCTATTTAGAAAATCAGAAACTCTTTTTGAAAATCTGGTTTGCAAGTTGTTTTGGTACTGGTTCGGCGGGGAACGTATTTCGTAGATCATGCGATTGGTAGTTTTTTTTGGTCAACTCTGAGCGAGGTTGGTTCTAGAACGGTGTCTCCTAGTTTTTTCAAGCCCAAACAAACAATTATGCGCGCTCCAGCCGATACGGTCATCGGGGAGCTTTTAGTAACAGCAAGTATTATCAGCCAGGGTCAACTGGACGAATGTGTGAGGCTGGCTGGCAACAAGCGACTTTCGCTGGGTCAGATGCTGATTATGTCAGGATATTTGACTTCCAAAGAACTGGATTCCGCTCTTGATGCCCACGGAATGGTGAAAGACGGAGTCCTGGACATGCCTTTTGCCTCACGCTGTCTGAAGATTGCTCATAAATCCGGGTCTAATTTTTTTGACATAGTCAACGAACAAAAAAGCCTGGAACAGGCTAAACATTCAAACGACAATCGCACACTTGCTCAGCTGCTTTTGGACTCGGATCTGGTCAATCAGCAAGAAATCGCCCCTATTATCAGCCGCAATCAGGCCACAGGCATACCTGTCGGACGCAGTCTTGTAGTCAACGGAATCATTGCCGAAAAATTACTGGCGAAAGCTCTTGATCTGATGGTGAAGCTCAGAGACGAGGTCATTGACAGGGAAGAGGCTGTTGAAGCATTGCGAGCCTTTTCGGATGCATCGACCGGGACGCCCATGACGCAAGCCTATCTACTTCCGCCCTCCGGGAAGAAAATACGTCTGGGAGAGCTGATGAAGCGCGCCGGGCTGATGAGCGAAGCTGATGTTTTGAACGCTGTCGAATTCGGACTGACAGAAAACGCACCAATCGGACAGGTTATTGTAGCCCAGGGTTATGCGGCAGAATACCTTGTCGATGCCGCTCTTGAACTGCAGGATCTGGTCGAAAAAAATGTTATCGATGTGGAAAAAGCAGTGGAAATTCTGCACAAGGTCTACAGCGAAGGTAGGCAGGTTTCCGATTTTCTCTCCGATCTGGCGACTCCTCCCAGCACCACCGAGTTTGAAAAATTAACCCTTTCATTCGAGAAACTTCTGGTAATTGCTCGTGTTGTTTCAGGCGAGCAAATTGATCAAGCATTTGAGATCTGCCGTCAAACACCGGAAGCACTGACCAAAATCTTGTGTCTGACCGGCTTTATAGATCAAAATGCCCATGATGCAGTTTTGAGATGCAATCAATTGATTGGCGAAAACCGCATCAGTCAAGACGATGCTCTGGTGGCTCTGGATTATTGTTTCAACTCCGGCGGCAAACAAGTCACATTCGACCAGGCATTAACTGATTTAGGTTGGACTGAATCAGGGTCAGCGACAGCACCTCCGCAAGCAGAGAGCGAGGAAGAGAGTGATTTTGATCCCAACAAAACGGATGATCAAATCCCCACTCTGTCTCTGGCTGAAAGCTTGAATCAGCAAGTGCAGGAGCCAGAGATAACGGCCGCACCAGAAGTGCAACCGGAACCAGTACCGATTCCAGAACCAGTTCCTGTTGCATCCGAACCGCTAATTGAGACTTCATCAGCATTTCCTGAAACTTCTTCGGATACACTGCCTGTGCCGACCGCTTCCACTCAAGTCACTCCTCAGGCCAAAGAAGAAGATGATGAAGACGGTTGGGCCACTAACGAGGCTCCGGAGCCGGGCACAAGACCGGCCAATATGACCGACAGCGGAGACTGGTCGGTTCCGGCTCGCAACATCGCTCCTCAGGAACAGCTGCGTGCAGCATCTTCTCAAGTGACAGACAACGGCAACGGCGCCAGACCACAGCCGCAAGCACCGCAGGTGATACCGCCAGAACCGGTGCCGGCTCAAGTGGCTGCTCAAACTGCAACTCCCGCTCAAGATCCGGTTCAACAATTACAAAACGCCCGTGCCGCATTAAAGGGCCAGGATATGACCATTATGCCCAAAGGGCTGAAATTGGATCAAACAGCTACAGATGCCTCTTCCGATGCTTCCACAGATGAAAGCGCTAAAAAAGCTGCAGCCACTGCTGCCATGTACAGGCTAGCGGAAAGCTATTTTGAATCCGGAGAATACGCCGAGGCTCAAAAAGTGTATGAAAAAATTCTTGCTATTAAGCAAACTGAACTTGGCTCACAGCATCTGGAACTGGTTAGCGACCTGAACAAGCTGGCTGAGGTGCTATGGACTCAAGGTCACTTCAAACAAGCCGAACCTTTCGTAAGACGTGCGGTGACAATTCTGGAAAGCACACATCCTGTAGACATGCTGCGACTGGCTGAAGGTTTAAGAACTCTTGCCGGTTTGTATTTCCAGCAAGGAAAATACGATCCCTGCTTGCCGTTGCTGGATTATGCCTTGATGCTTAAGCGCCAGGAATTGGGTGAAGAACATGCCGATGTAGCCGGCATTTTGAAAGAATACGCCAAAATACTCAAGAAGATGGGCCGAAAAGAAGATGCCGAACGATTCTCCGCTCAGGCCAAGAGTATACTTGCCAAGCAGAAAACTAGCGATAGCTAGCGCAAGCAAGTCTTTTAAAAAAGCACTCAGGCTAACGTAAGACGGCGCTTCTTGAAGATGCCAAGGTTGATCGAAGTCGGCTAATTCAACTAAACCAAATAGATCTACTTTTTTCCATCCGGAATCTTGAAACTTAACCGCTAAGCAAATCTCTCTCAACTGCCAAAAGAAAGGTGTGAAATGAAAACAGTTCATCACACTTCATCGACTCGTACCTGGGCAGGAAAAACTTATCAGAACTTCCTGGGTTCGTATCGAGAACACAAGTGCGGACTTTTCTTCGACATCTCTATGGAGACGGACAACAAAAAGGCCATCATTCGAGCATTCGAACAGTGTCCTTCGGCTTTGCGGAAAATAACGTCAAAATGCCGCTTGACCGTGACAATGTCCGTCTTCAATCGCACTTTTGAGAACGACTTTTGCACCATATACGGCACCAGTCCGGAGTATGGCGACCCTCATCTTGAAGTCGGTAAAGTTGCCATAGGCAACCAGCTTGCCCCATTCCTCTGCCATGAGACCTGCCATTTATGGTGGCGTCGTCAGTGCAGCGCGGAACAGAAAAAGCAATTCGTCAAAGCTTTCCTGGCTCAAATGAGCAGGGGCGAATCACTGGATGTCACCGAGTATGCCAACGATTACTGGTTGGCTTTCAAGGAATCTGTCGGAGACAATCTCTCTGCAATATCGCTGGATAAGCTGGATACAGGCACCGCAGGACAGCTCAATCGCTGGGTTGAAGAGTCTTTTTGCGAATCGACCGCCAAACTTGCATTCCCTTTTTACAAAACGGATGAAGGGTGGAAGTCGAACGTAAATCTTGAGACTCGTCGGCAACTGATTAAGACTATTCTGGGTCTGAATCTTGCTTGAAGTAAGGGAGCCTCCTTAGCGAGGACCTCCCTTACTTCCCTTTTTTGTTGCTATTACTATATTTTGTAATACTTTGCGAAACGGACTTTCAGCAATATCGTTTTCACTTACCTTCAAGTAAAATAGGCAAGAATTCAATTACTATGGTTGGCGTATGACTTTCAATCTAAATCTAGAGGTGGACCAAAATTCTGCAGTTCCAATCTACAAGCAGCTCTTCGATCGTTTTAAGGAAGCCATCGTTTCTCTTGAGCTTATGCCTGGAGAAATGCTTCCTTCCAGTCGAGAACTGGCGAAAAATATGGGTTTGTCGCGAAAAACCATCAACCACGCTTACGAAGAATTGTTGAGCCAGGGATATATTGAAACAGTAGACGGTGTGGGCACCTTCGTCAGCAATCGAGGCAAGCCGAAAATTGTTTTGAGCGCCGACACAAAAAAAATTGAACTGTCACAGTACGCTCAACGCTTGATTAAGTACGGCTACACCCACTCCAGCCAGGGCGACTATGCCGAATTGAACTACGGCGCCTGCCCGACCGAAGCTCTGCCAATGAAGAGCTGGAGACAGATACTGCTCAAATATTTTCGAGAGCATGAACCTGAAGATCTGGCTTGTGACGTTGATCCGTTCGGTTTTTTGCCTCTAAGGGAAGCTTTGAGTGTTTTCCTGGAAAGAACCCGAGCCCTTTCCGCCGGTCCGGACAGGATATTGATGTTTTCGCGCTCGCTTCAACCCTTAAACTTACTTGTTCGCTTATTGCTCGATCCCGGCGATTATGTCGCGGTTGAAAATCCCGGCTTTACTTTCGCCAGACAAAATTTTCTTTCTCAAGGCACCCGCATTCAGCCTGTCAGCATAGACAAGCACGGA
Organism: uncultured Candidatus Obscuribacterales bacterium; assembly: GCA_964514345.1. GTDB lineage: Bacteria > Cyanobacteriota > Vampirovibrionia > Obscuribacterales > Obscuribacteraceae > Aved-18. The sequence continues at coordinate 1,158 of CAZEQP010000106.1, read as the reverse complement.
ATAGTAGTTGACGAACTTTTCGCACTTAAACCAGTTCCTAAAATCGTCTATATTTCGCCTTCTCATCAGGATCCAACCGGTGTGATGCTTTCTCTGGAAAGACGAAAAAGACTTCTGGAATGGGCTAGCCAAAACCAATGTATCATTCTCGAAGACGACTATGATTGCGAATACAGATACATCGGCTCAAATCTTCCTGCTCTTGCTTCGCTTGATACCACAGGAAGCGTGTTCTACATAGGCAGCTTTTGGAAAACGCTTGGACCGGTTATAGATGCCGGCTACCTGGTGGTACCTCCCTCAGTAGTTGATCAATTAACTCAACTGCAATCAATCAGTTGGGTCAAAGCCAACACCTCCGTTCCTATGGTTGAACAGCTTACACTGACTGAGTTTTTGAAAGACGGCCATCTGGAAAAACATATCAGAAAATGGAAGCCGATATTTCAAAAGCGTTATCAAATGCTGGTCCATGCATTCACCAAACAATTCGGAAGCAAAATAGAATTTTCTCCGGAACCCTCCGGAATGCATGTAATTATCAGGTTCAAAACCACCAGGAACGACGACGAAATAATGCTGGCGGCCAAACAAGCAGGCCTACCCCTGGTTCCAAGCAGTGGCTATTATTACCAGCATGCTCCCTCACGGGAATACCTTGTGCCTTTTGCTCACATTCAAGAAAATGACTTTGAAAAACTGGTGCACCAGTTTTTCGTAGAAATGCATAAATGAAAAGTGCCTGTACTAATCCAGCCAGGGCTTCACACCCTTGCGTTCTCCAGGCTTAATGGGACCCACATGCTCCATTATTTCACCATATTCTTCATGATCCGGAGCATATTCAAAAAGGGCATGCCCAACGATTCCTCCGGGTCCTTCAGCTCGCAGGCGCATTTTTATGGTTCCGTCTTCTTCCATCCAACAAATACCAATATATTCCGGCAAGGGCGCGAAATCGTTTGAAGAATTGGTCACATTTTTTTCCTTTTGCGTTACTTGATACTATATTCGGTATCACAGAAGACTTTTCAACCGGACGGACGTATCCGCTTATCTTGGAATATTATGCCCCCTTCCAGTAAAATGACAAATACCAGCGGCCAGAAAAACAATGTAAAGAGGCTTCATGTCGGACCCAAAGCAAAAGAGCAAGCT
>CAZEQP010000105.1:0-8249 GCA_964514345.1 uncultured Candidatus Obscuribacterales bacterium | reverse complement strand
AGATAAGTCTGGTCAAAAGAGCTGACGCACCGGGGCACCACATCAATAGCGTTGAGCAAAGCCCGTCTCCGGCTTTAATTGAGTGCGCTTGAATGATAGGCACATAACAGGCGGTGCTCAACACAAGCAAAATTACAACAAATGTAAGAAGCTCTTTTTTGTATTTCAACTTACTTCTTTGTGCACGCCATAGATATGCCCGTCGAATTCGACGTCTTCCACACCCGGCATGTTTTGAAAATCTTCAATCAATTTGACAAAAATTTCTTCCTGACCGGCAGCCTGCAATCGCAGCTCGCCCGATTTTTTTCCTTGCGTGTGTTTTACAGTGAGAGAAATAGTTTTCAGTCCGGCTTCTTTCAATTTTGCCGCCACAGCTTTGACGCCATCAAGTCCGTTAGACAATTCTATTTTCAAAATATTGATGTGTCGTTCGGGAAAGAGTATCAGTTCGATTGGCTTGAGCAATGAAAGAATAATGCACAAAATCACAGTGGCCGAAATTGAAGTCATGTAAAGACCTGCACCAACAGCCAGTCCCACTCCCGCCACTGCCCAGACGCTTGCAGCTGTGGTCAAGTTGCGCACTTGATTCTTGCGAAAAATAATAATTCCGGCACCGAGAAAACCTATGCCTGAAATGACTTGTGCAGCCATGCGGGTGGGATCAAAACGCACATCGCTGCCGGACAGGGCCGAAAAGCCGCCATAAGCCGAAACAACCATGATAAGAGCCGAAGCGGTGCAAACTACAGAGTGGGTTCTCAGTCCGGCGCCTCTATTTTTTCGACCACGCTCAGCGCCTATAAGACCGCCCAGCAAAGCTGCCATTAAAAGCCGTTTGAGAATTTCCACTTCCAGATTCATTTTTAGATTTTGCACCAGGGCTTAAAGCTTGTCAAAGGCAGTGTCCGTTTATGTTTGCGGGTATATGCCGGGGTAATAAAAAGTATATGCGGATGGCGGAATAATAAGGTAAACTTTGACCTTATGAAAACGTCTGCCATTTTTCTAGCATTGACAATGTCTCTGTCGATTTTTTCCCAGTCGCCTGCACTGGCTCAGGGTACCGACTATGAGGCTGGTTTGACCCATTACAAAAACAAGAACTACAACGCCGCCATCAAGTCATTCGAGCGCGAGCTGGAAAAGGGGGAAGCCAAGCCTGAAGTCTACACTTATCTTGGTCACAGTCATTTTGCCGTGGGCGACAAGAGTCGCGCCATCAAACGTTATGAAGAAATGGCAAACAAATTCAAAGGACAGCCGGCAGAGCAAAAGGCGCGTGATTTTATCAAACGGCTGGACCCGACAGGCCGATATTCAAAACCTGTTGCGACAAGTATTTTGCAGCGCATTCAGACCATTCCGCCTGCATCGGGTCATCCGCCTGTGGATGGTTCCACTGTGGCGATTGTGCGAACTCAAATATCCAGACTGCCAGCCTATATTCAAAAAATACTGGAGCAAAGCGGCACTACCATTTATGTCGGCACCAATGCCACGGATAAATGGCCTGATGACTGGCGCAAATCTAAGCCGGGGATGGAAACTATTTCTCAGTCACAAGAAGGTGGACGCACCGTGGGTAGTGACATTTATATCTGGGAGCGTCCCACAGAAAACGGCACACAAAAGCTGGACGACAAATTCGATAATGACGATATTGAAGAAGCAGTTATGTTCGAAGTCGGACACGTGGTATCCAGAGGACTCGGAAATATACCGACCGAGCTTGGTTTCAAGGAAAAATATGATTCAGAAAGCAAACTTCTGGACAATGCTAAAAAAAGCAGATACAGATTTTTTCTGCAAGAAGACGGCAAAGGTGAAGAAGAACTGGCAGCTTCTTGCATAGCCCATATACTCGCCAACCCTAATGGAAAATATTACAAAGAATTCGCCAGATGTGAAGAATGGGTGAGACAAAGACTGGAGGCGGCGCGCACAGGACGAGCCAGTTTGCTGGTATCGCTGGGGCCTTCCGACAAGAAAAAAACCGGAAAAGAAACCGACAAAACAAAAGGCATCCAAACCGCAACCGCAAAGGCTGCTGAAAAAGAAAAGGCAGACAAAGAAAAAGCTGAAAAAGATAAAAAAACAAAACCTGATTTTATTCCGGATGAAGACAAGGTACCGTACTGGACCGACCTGGGCAGCAAGCATCGAGTAAAAGGTCTGGTCAACGGCCACCCAACCACGATGATGCTTGATACAGGTGCCTACAAAGTGGTTATTGGATGGGAAGTTTTGCAAGCTCTGGGCATTAAACCGCCGGAAGGCAAAGCGACAGGAATTTCAGGCGGCGCAGGAGGCAGTTTCGAGCACTGGGACATGCCTGTAGAAATCCAGATTGGAAAAATCAGACGTACAGTCACCGCCAATATCGTTAAAAACGAACCTGAAATATTGATTGGACAGCCCTTTCTCAAAGGCATGACTTATCGCATCGATAATCGTGGCGGCTATTTGCATTTTGTCAAAACCGGCTCGGGCTCAAAGCCAACAATGGCAGTTGACGCTATTGAAGTGCCATACAGAATGGTTAACGGCAATTTGATGGTGCAGGCGAAAATCAATGACACTCAGCTGGAAATGAATTTCGATACAGGCGCTCCGACCACTGTTCTGGATTTCGATGACGCTATGCGTATTGGTCTTCTATTCAAAAGTCCAAACTCTGTGGCGTCGATAGGCGGCATCGGCGGAGGCTCGCAGCAGGCTTACGAATACGAGCTGAGGAGTATAGAGCTTGGCAGCAAAAGAAAAACAGGCTTCACTATTCATGTCATGAATATAGGGCATTCTGTATTGGGCCAGGATTTTTTCGGCACTTCACAATTTATTGTTGACAGCGACAAACAAGTAATACGTTTTTCGCGCCGTTAGTCTTAATGTTCGATATCACTGGCTGATGTATCATTCTCAAACTTATTGTTCTGGAGGTGGATGTCATGCCGCTAAATTATTTTGTATCGCTGGGAAAATCCGGACTGCGTGTAAGCCCTTTATGTCTGGGTACCATGACGTTCGGCATGGACTGGGGATGGGGCTCCACTCCTGAGGAATCGCACAAAATCTTACGCGCGTTTATCGACAAAGGCGGTAATTTTCTTGATACTGCCAATTTTTATACCAAAGGACACTCTGAAGTCATAATCGGTGATTTCATCACATCAAAAGGCTTCCGCCGCGACCAGCTGGTAATAGCCACTAAATTTTTCGGTTCGCTTTATCAAGGCGATCCACATGGCGGCGGCGCCAGCCGCAAAGCCATGTACAGCCAGCTTGACGCTTCTCTGCGACGTCTGCAAACAGACTACATAGATCTGTACTGGATGCATTGCTGGGACAAAAATACACCCATGGAAGAAACTATGAGCACACTTGATGATATGGTGCGTTCAGGCAAAGTCAGATATATAGGTTTTTCGGATACTCCTGCATGGAAAGCCACTCAAGCTCAAATGCTTGCCGACAGATACGGCTGGGCTAAAGTGGTGGCACTGCAAATCGAATATTCACTTTTGGAAAGAACAGTGGAAGGCGACTTGATGCCTATGGCGCTGGAAATGGGCATGGGCGTCACCCCCTGGTCTCCTCTGAAATTCGGCGTGCTCACAGGCAAATTCACCCGCGAAAATAAAGGCAAAGTGGAGCCTGGTCGTGGCGACTGGGTGAAAGAAAGCCTCACAGACAAGGCTTATGATGTTGTAGATGAACTTGTTGCAATAGCCAATGAATTGAAAACCACACCACCCAAAGTGGCATTAGCCTGGCTGCTTACCAAACCAGGGGTGGTATCACCCATTATCGGCGCCCGCACAATGGAACAACTGGAAGACAACTGCGGAGCGGTTGAAATCAAACTTTCAGATGAGCAAATCAAACGACTGGACAAAGTGTCCGAGCCCAAACTCAACTTCCCGGCTGATTTCTTGAAACGTTCAGGAACATTTTCATCCGGCGGAACCACAATAAATGGTGAAACATCGGATATAAATCCGCTTGCTCCCAAATCTGATTCTGAGCGCTTTGTGGGCAAAGCGACAGCTTCAGTGCGCTAAAAGAACTAGGTGCGCTGCCTTTGACAGATCACTGATCCTCAAAAAAATCGCATTTACGATTGTTAGCACTTTAGAGCGATTTCTAACACTATCGATAGATATTGTGTGCATTTCGCCAACATTCGTAAAAACGAAAAAAAGGAAACCCCTTGAAGGTGGTGAGAAATTTGTACAAATTACGCCATTTTGCTAATCATTTTCTGACGTAACGCCTTTCAAGCCTACGCCTACACTCTTTATTGCCACACCCATTTGCCAGAATACAATCAGCGGGATTAAGAATGCATTGGACCAGAACATGCCCGGCACATAGCCGGTGCAACAAAAAATTGAAGCCGCCACTCCGAAAATTAAAACTCCGTATCCAAAATATTTGACCCAGGCTGGGTAAGAGTTCTTTGTAGCCACGACACTGAGAATAGTGGCAAGACAATAGAGCAGATTGGCGATAATACCGCTTCCTACCATAAATATCTGATGATTCAATAAAAAGTCTTTTTCAATATTTGTGTTTTGACTGTTTTGCACCAGTTCGGTGACATAAAAAATTTCGCGAGACTCGAATGTAAGATCAGCAAGAACAGCGATGCAGACTGCGCCAAGCGCGGCATATAGAAGCTTTCTGCTTGATGAGGGATTATACAGGTGAAAACGCCTAAAACAGTAAATATAAACAAGAAAGCTTATTGCGCTTATCATCCATGATACCCAGCCCAATTTCCAAATCTGTGCATTGGAAGATATGTACAAAATGCGTGCTTTCAAATCAGGATTGGTATCAAGTCCAGGTGCCAGGAAAATGGCCATGGCAAAAGCCGATACTGTATGCGCGCAAGCGGATGCAACCGCCGCAATTTTAAGATGGCGCAACTTTTGTTCAGTCAATTTCTTTTACCAGACGATAATCTCGCATCTTGCATTCGCTTTCAAGTTCAGATTGGTCAATCCAGGCGTCATAAGGCACAAGACCTGAGACGTGTGATTCTGCTTTCAGTATCCGTCTAGCCATTATGCTTGCCGGCATGATAGGAATTCTCTGACCTTGATGCTCAGCCATTAATGATATGCGAATAGTTTTTTGATTCGTGTCTTTTATGCCCAGAACTTCCACTCCCAGAGCGCCCCAATCATGTCCCAATGCGCCGAATAATTTCATGCCATTTTGAAATAATCCAGTCATAGATTTGAAGTTATCCACGACTCCGGCATTAGCCATAAACGCCAGCATCGACACACCTGAATTGAATAAGGCAAACTCGGCTCCTGCTCTGAATTGAACTGTTTCAGCGTGAAACAAATCAGGAAATAATTCATGATCTGCTACATCAACAAGATATCCAGTTCTATTTTTTATGGGGGCAGGAAACTTAAATATTCTGGGCTGGCTCCAACCAAGAACCTCTTTCCATGCACCATCTTGCATTACAGTAAATTTTTTACCCAGAGAACTTACAAGTGACGCCACGGTCGAATAGCCGCGTGGTGCTTTGTTTCCCGGTGCAATTTGTGAATAGATAGAATAGATTTCGTCCAGTTCGGCATGGGCAATATTAGTCATTGCACCGGAAAATGCGGGCACTGAAGACCAGCCTGTGCAGACGGCAGACAGTGGTTTGATTTCCTCGGCTAGTTTTCTGACACCCATCACATATGACCGATCGTCTGCAAGGTCGATATAAGGCACCGACTTTTCCATACACATCTTAGCCAGAGTCAGAGGCAATTCTTGAAATGGACCGGCTGCGCAGATTACAACATTTGTGTTTTTGAGACCTTCAACAATATGATTCTCGCGACTCAAATCAAGAACGCGTGTGAATAGTCGAGATTTGTATTGAGAAAGTTCTTCGCCGAGACTTTGCAAATGACCGGGAGAGCGACCGGCAGCCACAATGTTGAAGTTTGAAAACTGAAGCAAATCAAGCACCAGCATTTTGCCAAAATACCCTGTGCCGCCTATCACTAGTATGTTATTGCTTGATGAACTCATTGATGTTTCTTGGATTTGTAGAGAAAACCAAAATACATGGTAAACAAGCCCAGCAAGATGCAGACTATACCTATAATCCCCCACCAAGTGTAAAGCACCAGGTCAAAGGTGTCGGTATTTTTGCAGTAAGAATGAAACATCCAGCCGGGAAAAACAAAGCCTACAAACACTTGAAATTCACCGAATATGGTGAGAGCAAGAGCAACCAGAAAATACATGAGTTTTTTCATTGTCCCGGCTCCACTTTATCGAGATGATAGCGCTTTTCATTCATATGCTTAAACCAGCCGACAATGCGGTCCCAGCTTGCATCAATTTTCATTTTGAAATAAGTATGCTGTTCTTCTGAAACTGGTTTTACCGGCTCTAATTTCAATGAATCTGAAACGTCTTTTCTGAACTTTTCTACGGGTACGCAAGGTTTGGCGTTTTTAAATTCTTTGTCTCGTTCTTCTTTTATTTGCCAGTCGGCTAAGTTTGAGAAAACCCGCTCTCCAAGGCTCATATCAAGAAAGCGAATAGACGGAGTGATATTTGAATGCGCATTCATGAATTGTTCTGCCCAGGTTTTTTCACGGAACAAATCGTCATTGAAAATGACAAGCTTCAACCCCTGCTGTGTGGGCTTAAGCAGATATTTGATTTTGGCGGGGTCGATGTCTCGCCTGTAGTGAATGACTTCCACGTGCTCATCTGGAGCGTGTTGGGCAAGACCGATTTCCAGATGCTGGATGTCTTTGTCCATGGACATTTCCACCAGGTTAAGACATTGACTGCAAGGATTATTCAATTCATTTTTTGATTTGCAAAGGTCGGTATAAAAAAGAAACTCTCGTCTATCTTCGCGCATGCCTCCTAAGAGCAAATGAATCTCAGGATTTATTTCTTTCAAGATGCCGAGCGTTTTTTGATATACAGGGTCTTTTTCATCTTTTGCTGCACTCAAAGCTTTCGAATTGGTTTTGACATAATCCCAGAAATTACCTCTTTGATCCGCTTTCACATTTTCAGGTTTTCTTCTTTCTCTGGCTTCCATTTCTTTAGACCAGTCAATTACGAAAGAATAGAAATAGGAAAGATACCCGGCAAAGCCCAGTGAAATGACCAGATAAGCAATTATCCAGATCCGATTTTCTTTGAATTTAGACACTGCGGTCATACTAATTTCTAAGGTCCACTGCCATGACTACATAGTTTTTTTCTTTGAAGCTGAACTCGTCAACCACAGACATGCCGAGTTTTTCGTGTGCTTTTATTGAGCGTGGATTCTCGACAGAAACAAAAACAACTGCGGCATCGTACTGACCATGCAGCTCTTTGTAAAGCGCTTCGTACAGTTTTTCAATTACTCCTTTGCCCCGAAAGGACTCATCTATGCAAACGGGGCCGGTGATAATTGTTTGCCATTGGGACAGCTTTTTACCATTGAAATCAATGGAGTCAAAACGCTCGATCATGGCTGAAGGTAGCGGGAAAGGTAAATTGAACATCGGTGTTGATGCGCACAGGAAGGCTTTGACTTCATTCTCAAAACCCACTATTACACAGCCGTCATTGTCCATTGATTCAAACTGAGCAGCAGAAAATGCAGCCGACAAGAATCCGTCTTTTTTTTGTTCGTCTGAAATTTTACTTACAAGATTCAGGTCTTGCAATTTCACCATGCCTTCAAAATCGGCACCTGATGCTCGACGAAAGAGCATCAATTATTTTCCGGATTTGCAGATTGCCACAGACATAGGAGCGTGGGTTGTCACTCTGTCGGTGACACTGCCCAGGATCAAATGTTCGACCGGTGAGTGGCCCTTGGCGCCGAGCACGATCATCTCGGCGTCTGTTTTCTTGGCGTAGTCAATGATTTTTTCTGCCGGCTCGCCTGTCATCAATTCAGTTTTGACGTCTTCAATACCAAGCGATTTTAGTTCTTCCAGAGCTTCGGCTATAACGACCTCGCCGTGCATTAACAGGTTCTTTTCCAGAGTGTAATTTACTTCAGGAACTATGGCCATTACATGTGGAACTGTCACCACATGCAATACTGTGGTTTTTATTTTGCGCTTTTTCAAATCCAATTTGGTGGTTATTTGTTTCAAGGCGGCAATTGAGTCTTTGGAGCCGTCGAATGCAAACACTATATGTTTGAGCGATTTGGGACCGGGTCGCAAAACAATGGTGTTTCCCGGCGACAGTTT
>CAZEQP010000104.1:0-8287 GCA_964514345.1 uncultured Candidatus Obscuribacterales bacterium | reverse complement strand
CAGGGCTCTTTTTCCATTCAAGAATATTTTTTGCGCTGTCAGATTCTCACTCAACAACAGATTGATGCCCTTTTATTGGAACTTCAGGGCATGCCCAAACGTGAGCGCATGACTCTGGGTGCGCTTGCCGTTAAAAAAGAATGGATCAATTCGCGTCAGCTTGAAGTGGCGATGCAAGACCAGACCTTTTATGGACCGTCAGAATCGAACGACAAAGTGAAAGGGGCCGCAGCAGGCACCGCCGAAGAAAAACGGGTGCAGTCGCTTGTTGGACATCTGGGTTCGACCGACCCTATGAGCTTGTTGCAAAACATGGCCACAAACCGCGACACAGGCATTCTCTCGGTTGAAAACAGAGACATGCAGTTCAAGTGTTATTTTGAAGCCGGCAAAGCGGCATATGCTCGTATGGGTAAAATGCACGGAAATGATTCTGTGGTTGAATTTGCCTCAGCCTGGCGCCAGGGCATTTTCGTATTTATGAAGCGCGAAAATTCTGAAGACCTCGATAAACCCACATGCAAACTGACCAAAGCTCTGGACAAATTATTGCTTGACGCAGCGCTGGCTCAAGACAATACTGATGTGGTCTGGAAAAAACTGCATACAGGCATAGATGCGGTGCTTGAAAAAGTGGAAGCACGCAAAGAAAAATTGGATGGCGAGCCGCTTATAGACCCGAAAGAAAAGAAACCGCTTACAAAAAATCAAATGGAATTGTGCAAGCGCATCTGGAGTGCTCTTGACGGTCTCACCCACTTGCACCGGGTAATAAAAAATTTGCAGGACGTGACGACAGCTGATGCTGCTTATTGTGTGGGGATTCTGTGGGATTACAAACTGGTGAAAGTGCCTGAAGGTGATCTGACCACACCGCTTGAAAGATTTCAGTTGTTAATCGCGTCGGTCAAAGAACAAATTGGTTCGGACAGATCTAATGCTTTTTTGCGTCTTTCTTTCAGAGATACTCTTGGCTATTCAGCAGGAGCCAGAGTTTTCATTTTGAGCAATAAGGGCGAAGTGGGCATAGACATGGTGGCAATCCGCAGAGAAAGCTCCTCTTTGACCAATGTGCTGCAAGACCTTGAAAACTGGCAGGTCAAATATATCGAGTACATCTCGCAAGAGCTTGACAAGCAGATGCTTTTATCGATAATTCACAAAATTCATGACAAAGGCCAATCACAATAAATAGTGATTAAATTATATCCGGCATAAGTTTGAACAAGTGTGGGCGGATGTAATGAAAATGCGTTTTATCCAGGGATTCTCGTTAGTAATGGCGCTTTCTTTTAGTGTGGGCACCGGCTGGGCTCAAGACAAAGCCCAAGCCGGAGGCAATCAAGAATTTGTTTGCGCTCCTTATATTAAACTGGCTGTGGCAGCCAATCCTAACACCGCGCCGTCTGTGCTTGCCAAATTATCCAAAGACACATGCGATGAAGTTAGAAAAGCGGTGGCACTGAATCCCAGTTGCCCAAGTGAAGTAAAACCGGCTCTGGCTGAAGATTCCAATCAGGTGGTAGTGGAAGCTCTGGTAGCCGGAAAAAACAATTTGAACGACGAAGTGCTGGCCAAACTGGCTGAGTCTACAGAACCCAAAATACTTGAAAGTCTGGCTGCCAATCCGCGTACTCCCGGTGTTTTGCTGAACAAACTGGCTCACGGCAGGATTCAAACCGAATATTTACTTTTGAGTCTGGCAAAAAATCGCAGCACCACCCCTGAGGTCACAAACCGTCTGGTGAAAGTGGGAGACAGATTGGTCCGAACACTGCTTGCAAGACAACCCAAACTTACAGAACAAGCCTACCAGGAGCTTTCAGACGATGGCGATCTGGGTGTGCGTGCTATGGTGGCGAGCAACCCATCTACTCCGCCCCGCTTGCTGGATAATCTGGCTAAAGACTTGCATGCCACAGTGAGAGTGAGTGTGGCAGCCAATCCTTCAACGCAAGAGTCCACTCTTGCCAAACTTATTGCCGACAAGCGCTGGGAAGTGAGAATGGAGACGGCGCGCAATCCCAGATGCTCAAAAGACTCACTGAAAGCATTGTCTCAGGACAAAAATGAAAAGGTGCGCTGGGCAGTGGCGGGCAATTCTTCTACACCAAATACGGTATTACTTGTATTAGCCGATGATACTTGCGAGATGGTGCGCAATTCAGTGGCGGCAAACGGAAACGCCGATGCTCCGGTTCTGGCTGCACTGAGCAAGCGGGCAGTAAAAGGCGGACCTGAAAATCTTGCCCTGGCACAAATTCTTGCTGTGCGTCCTGATGTGACCATCGAGACGCAGAAACAACTGAGTAAAAGCGAATCTCCTCTGATCAGGGCGGCTCTCAGCGCCAACACCAATCTGGAAGACGGGCTGGCATTGTTGTTGTCCAGAGACGAAAATTCAATAGTGCGAGCGGCGCTGGCTTCAAGCAAAGAAGTGATCCAGGAAGGTGTCGCCCTTGCTCTTATGGACGACAAAAATGAAATGGTGCGGATCGCTTTAGCCGCCAACAGACTGACACCGCCTGCCGCTTTGCACAAATTGGCCCAGGATCAAAGTTCAAGCGTAGTTCGAGCGGCGGCGGGCAATGCCTCATGTTCGCCTGAAACAGTCGACATGCTTATCGCTACTAGTGATTCGATGGTGCACCGTCTGATACTGTTGCGCGGAGCAGCAGGACCCGGACCAAAACAAGTGAGCGACGATATTTTGAACAAAGTGTTCGACAAAGCAAACACTATGACCAGAGCTTATATAGCTTCTCTTTCCAGTGTTCCGCCGGCCATTTTGCACAATCTGGCTTCGGATAAAGACTCGGCGCTGCGTGCCGTGGTGGCATCCAACGCCAATTTGTCCGACGCCTCTTTAGCCGAGTTGAAAAAAGACCCAAGCCCTCTGGTGCGTGCCACTCTTGCCGCCAATAAAGCATGCGGTGAAGACACCCTTAAAATTCTTTCCTCCGACAGTGATGAGCAGGTACTGATGGCGGTGGCATCCAACCGCAGAACCCCGGGTGATGTTTTGTTGAAACTGTCCAAAGACTCAAGACCTGAAATTCGTTATGCCGTAGCCCACAATGCAAACGCACCTTCCGGTGTGCTTGAACAATTGTCGGCGGACAGCACAATATGGCTCAATACATTTAATAAATAGGAATCCAATTTTATGACCGAAGCACTGATAGTTGATGCCATTCGCACACCGATAGGTCGTTATGCCGGAAGTTTGAAAGACATCCGCTCAGATGATCTTGCCGCCCTGGTAATCAAAGAAATAGTGAAACGCACTGACATGGAAGCGGATCTTATAGAAGACGTTTTGATGGGTTGCGCCAATCAAGCCGGAGAAGACAACCGCAACGTGGCGCGCATGGCGGTGCTTCTGGCCGGGCTTCCGGTAAGCGTCGGCGGAGGCACGGTGAACAGGCTTTGCGGCTCAGGCATGATGGCAGTGGCAGACGCGGCAAGAGCCATTCAAACTAATTGTGGTGAAATTTATCTGGCTGGTGGTGTCGAGTCTATGACCCGTTCGCCTTTTGTGATGGCCAAGCCGGAAGCGGCGTTTCCACGCGGTGAAATGCGTATGTTTGATACCACTCTTGGTTGGCGTTTCACAAATGAAAAACTGGCGCAGGCTTATTATCCTTTTTCAATGGGTGAAACAGCCGAGAATGTGGCGGAGAAGTATAAAATCTCAAGAGAAGCGCAAGATGAGTTTGCACTTTCCAGCCAGCATAAATACCAGGCCGCCAATGAAAAGGGACTGTTCAAAGAGGAAATAATGCCTGTGTCGGTGCCGGGCAAAAAGCCTAAAGCACCTCCTGAAATTTTTGCTCAAGACGAACACCCCAGGGCCGACACAAAAATGGAAGACCTGGCCAAACTGAAACCGGCATTCAGAGAAGGCGGAACAGTGACTGCCGGCAATGCTTCCGGTATTAATGATGGTGCTGCCTGTTTGTTTCTGGCCTCGGATGATGCGGTCAAAAAATTAAACTTGAAAGCACGCGCGCGCATAGTATCGTCAGCGGTGGCAGGATGCGATCCGGCCATTATGGGCATAGGTCCTGTGGAGGCCACCCGCAAAGCTCTCAATCGAGCTTCGTTGTCCATGAAAGACATTGACCTAATCGAACTCAATGAGGCTTTTGCCGCCCAGGTGCTGGCCTGTGTCAAAGACCTGGAAATTCCACTGGAAAAATTAAACGTAAACGGAGGCTCAATTGCTCTGGGTCATCCACTGGGTGCCTCCGGCGCCCGCATACTCACTACTCTGCTTTATGAAATGGAAAGACGTCAAAGCCGCTACGGACTGGCGACTATGTGTATCGGGGTGGGTCAGGGCATAGCCATGGTCATTGAACGTCTGAATTGAAAAAATACTCTTAGAAAGTGTCCGATAACGCTATCTTTTTATAATTGTCAATATTCAGGACGGGCATAGATAAACTGGAAGATCTTATGTAGTACTGATTTGGGACCCTGATGGAGAACCAAAAATTCACTTTTCTCCAGTTTTCGGACGTGCGTCTTGATTTACCTCAAAATCAAGGCATGCTTTCATACAGCGGCATGCAGCGGCTTGAGCGCTACACCGACTTAATCGAATCGTTTATCAATGCCTTGCGTCTGGCCCAGGAAAAGCAAGTGGACGCCGTTTTATTGCCCGGCGGTCTGCTTAATTTAAGAACCATTCGCTCCCAGACAATCGAGCTATTGCTTGATGCCATAGCCGAAATAAGCCCCATTCCACTTCTGATTACAGCAGGGTCAATCGACCTTTATACCGAAGATAGCCCATATAATTCCGAATTCCTCAAAGTTTGCGGGATTAATGCCTGGCCTGAAAACGTGCATATTTTCAAAAACAATTTTTTTGAGGCGGTCAAACTGCCAAATAGACCCGATGTTTCAATCATAGGAGTGTCTCATACCGGCAATAAGCCCACTTATGACCAGGTTCTAGCTCAACCCATTATCAAAGATTCGTCCAGCTTGTTTAATATTCTGCTTTTTTCAGGCTCTCTGGACTCTTACCAGGGCTCGCAATATTCTCATGTCACAGGCAGTATCAGACCGGCGCCATTCACAGAAGAGCAGCTTGAAAGTCAGGGCTTCGACTATGCGGCAGTGGGCGGTTACCCCGAACTTACGGCTATTTATGCGCCCTCGCAAAGAGTGCTTGGTGCATATGCCGGGTGCCTTGCCGGCTCCACCTTCGAAGAATTGGGTCCCAAAGTGGCCATACTTGGACAAATCACTTGCGATGAAAATGGCGGCAAAGAAATTTTGTTAGAGCCTGCCGAAGTGGCTTCATTCCGTCTTACTTATCTTGCTGTCGATATCACAGGGCTTGATGTGGAAGCGATAAAAGACGAAATCAATTACAGCATGCAAGAACAAGACGTGCGCCAGGACAGAGACATCGTAGCCTTGAGTCTGGAAGGCAGTTTCACTCCCGAAGGGGATCCGCTTGCAGTCATACGCGACATAGAATCTGACTTTTACAGATTGATTTTCGTCAACCGCACAAGACCCAACTATTTGTCTGAAGAGTTTGATCCGCGCACATCAGAGGCTCGTTACGTTGAGCGTATGACTCAACGTTTGCAAGAAGCCGAACGCAAAATGGCGGAATTTTCGGTGCGTGACTCTTTGACCGGAATTCCCGGCGCATTTGTATCCAGCAAAACAGTTGAAGACGCGCTTTATTACGGGCTCGATGCCTTAAAGCAAAAACGAGTGACGGTTCGCCATGTGGATTGAAAATTAAAAAAAATCATGAAGATAACGCGAATCGATTTTGAAGGATTTGGTGCCCTCACTGAAAGGACAATAAATTTTGACGCCGAAAAGCTCAATCTTGTAGTGGAAGCCAATGAATACGGCAAATCAACTATGGTTGAAGCTATCTGGGCCATTATCTATGGCTTGACCGAGAAAGAAACTTTTCGTCCCTGGAAACAAGGTGTCTCATTCAGCGCCAGTATGGATATTGACCTTGGTGACAAAAAACTGCGAATTATTCGCGACTTTTCAAAAGGCACAGTGCAAGTTTTAGATCTCAATTTCGGTCTGCGCGACGTCACACCTCAATATTTAGGCAACGACAATGAAGACCAGGTCGGCTACAAGCTTCTGGGCATGAATCGAGACACATTCAGAAATACTTGCTTGGTCGGTCAGCGCCATCTCGATTTAAATCATATGACCGACTCAAGCGCTGTGTCGGCTGAAATTCAAAGTATTGCCGACTCATCTTCTCCTGATACCAAAGTCAGTGCCGGATTGCAAACGATAAGCCAGACTCTGAGCCGGTTTATGCACGGCAATAGAATGTGTCACATCAATGAACTTTTGAAGGAACTGGAAGGACAGAGAAACGATCTGATGAAAAGATTGCGCTCTATGGACGCTGAGCGTGGACAATGTCGTGAATGGTTTGCTGAGATTCAAGAAATAGACTCCAAAATAAGTCCGGCACAATCAGCCGCTCAAGAGCAGGAAGAACTTGAGCCTGAGCCTGAAACATTTGAGCAAGTCGACAACACTGAAGCTGAGGCTTTGCGCACCGAGCTCAAACATATCGAAGCCGCCATTCAGAAGCTGAAAAATCACGAAGAGAAAAAAATGGCTTTGATTGAAGCTGCAAGCATCAACACAGAAGATTCTCCTTTGCCCAAAGAACAGATGGAATTTTTGATGAAGCTCTGGGACAAACATCAAGCCATAATCCACGATATAAATCTGTTGCACGATTATATGACTCCTCATCAGCAAGAACTGGCAGCCATTGAAACAGAAGTGATGGACCGCTACGCCGAATACAAAGGACTTGATCAATTCAGCAATTCTGAAGCCACCACAATATCCACCTATGCCGTGAACTTGTTCAATCTGTACAAACAGATGGAAGACTTGCGGGCCAAAAATCCCGAATTAGCCAATCTAAATGGTGCAGGCACCGGCGAATTCGAGACAGCCAAAGCCAAAAACGCCATATTCGACGGGCTGGCACCGGAAGAAGTGGAAGAAGCCAAAAGTTATGCATCGCTTCTGGTGGCATTTAAAGAACAGTCGCAAGACACCGCTAAAAAGGTGTCCGATGCCAAAAAGAAAGTGTCGGCTCTTAAATCAGATCGCAGCAAAGCGCGCACATTCAATATAATTCGAGTAGTTGCTCTGCTTGTGGTATCGATTCTGCTATTGGCGGCAAGTCCTATACTTTCGGTTTTGAAAGTTGCTTTGCCTCAGGCTGCCATAGCCGGAAGCCTGATTCTGGGCTTAATTACAATGCTTATAAGCTTTTTCTTTCTTGGCAGAGTATTGAATTCTTCATACTTCAAACAAGATGAACAAGACGGCGTTACTCAGGAATTGCAAAAGCTTGAAATTGCCCAGGCAAAAGGCGAAGAGAAAGTAATCAACCTGGAAAACAAGATTGCAGCCCTGGCAAACAAATGCGGCATAGCAGACAAAAAAATGTTTATGTCTAAACTGCAAGAAGCCGCCGCACCTCCCTCTCAGAAAGAAACAGACGAAGAGCAACTGCGCCAGCTATATTTCACTAAACAACAAAACTGCAAACGATTACAAAGCGACCTTGCCTATTTCTTCAACAAAGCAGGCATGGCTACGACCGAAGTCGAGCCTCAATCGGCTATTGCATTGTCTGAAAACATCAACGACTATAGACGCGACATAGCCGGCTTGCAAGATAGGCGCTCGTCCTTATTCGAACACGAAGACCGCATGCGCCAGATGGATGAAGAACTGGCACTTTGCCAAGCTAATATAATTGAATTTCTGGATCAAAACGGATTCGAATGTCAGGGCAATTTTGAAGTAGCCCAGAATCATTTGACTGAGATAATTGAACATACTGAAAATAGAAACGCACCTCATCCGGATCTGGCAAATATAGATGAAGGCTATGGTGATGAGAATACTAGAAGCACCACGCAGCAAGAACTTATCGAGCGACATATACAAGCCAGCACCAGACTGGAAGCGCTCTTAAATCAACAAGAAGCACAAGGACAACCTGCTCCGGCTAACAGAAATAAATTCAGACCGGCCACTTTGTCTGAGCTTATGCCGCCTAAAGAACTGGAAGAATTACGCCAGAGAAAAGAAGATCTCACAGTAAAGATTCGTACAACTCTAAAAACACGCGACGAACTTTATCTGGATACGATGGAAGAGCTCACACGCGTGGATCATGAAATTATCATATCCAAGCGAGCAAAACTGGCTCTGGAACTTGCTTATGAAGTACTCAAGCAAT
>CAZEQP010000103.1:0-8311 GCA_964514345.1 uncultured Candidatus Obscuribacterales bacterium | reverse complement strand
GCGCGCATTGAGTTTAAAATAGGACTCAACAACTTATGCAATACAGAAGATCTGTTTATCGCAATTCCCAGCATGATACCAGTTGCGACACCAGATACGAATCCGGATACAAGTCGCATGGCAGTGAAGCCGGTATGACTGATTATATTTGGATCCACTTCAAAACAGGCACGCAGAACAGCTTGCGGTGATGGAAGATAACGGTCGCTTACCAGGTCGAATTGTTTCAGCAAGATCCATATCGCCGGCACAAGCACCAGACCAAGCAAACCGATTATGATATTTAAGCTTTTTCCTTTCGTCATTGAATTTGCTCCAGATTACTGACGGGGAAGATTCCCGAAGTAAATTTGAAGACACAGGCACTGGCAAGCAAATCATAAGAATCCTGATGATGATTGGAAAGAACAAGGGTAGTGTCGATAAGAAAAGAGCTTTGCAAAAAGGGAGTGACCAGTTGAATATTGTTTTCATCCAGAAAATTAAATGGCTCGTCCAATAAAAGTAACTTGGGTTTGTGCAAAACAGCCCTGAACAGCTCAACCAGGCGTCTTTGACCGTAAGACATGCGGCAGGCTTTTTGTTTTACGATAGGTTCTATCAAATGAAACATGGGATGAGCTTGCATAGTCTGCTTGCTTTTTCCAGTGAATTTGATGATATTTTCTTCTCCTGAAAGCCAGGGAAATAGACTATCCTCCTGAAGAACCAGGCAGCTACCCTTGCTTTCAGGCATGGATTGGCAAGTTTGAGCTGTCAGATTTCCTGACAGCAGTTTTAATAGAGTTGTTTTGCCGCAGCCTGATGGGCCGCGCAAAATTATTGTCCTGGATTTGGCTTTTAGATTAAATCGGCGGAAAACTTCAAAACCCTTGTACGAATAACAAAGCCCCTCTATTTCAAAGCAGAGACTTTTAGGGTTATGTACACTATTAATAGTTTGCATGATTCATTTAATGTACTTGAATCGATTTAATCTTCAATGGGGAAATTACCCGGTGCAACAACAGGAAGACATAAGCAAAAGAATCATTCAAGACGGGCCAAGTAAAATGCCCTTGTTTAAGGCTGTCCTCTACAAGCTTGTGATAACCGTTTTTGTTCTTGTGTCTGCCACAATTTTGTGGAAATTCTTTGACTATCAAGCTTACACGCTCTTTATGAGTGCCGAATCCGACATGGACCAGGGCAATATTCCTCAGGCTAAAGAAAAAGGTAAGAAGGCAGCACAACACATGGCCGAGGCTTTGCAATTTAATAAACTTGTTCTCGGTCAATCACACCCTGAAATAGCCAACGATACGCTTAATCTGGCAAGATGTTATGACATGAGCCAGAATTTTGAAAAAGCAAATGAACTGCATCAGAAAGCCTGTGACTTGTTCAAGAAAACGAAAGGTCCTGAAGATTCCGAATATGCCTGGTCACTCGTTTCATTCGGCGATCATTACCGATTTGTCAAAGACCGGGAAAAAGCGCTTGAATATTACAATCAGGCAATGCCGGTAATACTAAAAATTCATGGTGAAAGCAGCAACGAATATAAGTGGACGGTGCAACGTATAGAGATGGCGCAAAAAATGAAATGAAAGATATGCAAAAGTTGTTTTTGGTTCTCTTTTTTGTGCTTGGATTGGGTCTGTTTGGCTTTTTGAAGCTTGAAGAAGCCAGTCGGAAATTTAATGATGATTTCAACCGTTTTTATTTCCCATTCAAAAGCTCTGAATGGAAAGAAAATAAAGAGGCAAGAATGAGGATGCATCAAGATCTGGTAAGAAGAAAACTTCTGGCTGGTCTTGATAAAACAAAGGTTAAAGAACTGCTTGGCGAACCTGATGAGGAAGGGGAGAATCAATTAGTCTATGAAATTCAATCTGCTCCAGAGCAATCAGCTGGGAAATTTTTTGTTTTTTTCCAGGAAAGCAATGAAATCGACGCCCGTTTTCAACCGGCTGGGCTTCCTCTAAGAAAGCTCAACCGTTAACGGTTGAACTTTTAGAGGACCCGTCTTTGCGGTCCAAAAGCAGGCGCGGGACCCATTTTGTGTAAATGTAAGAGGCCAGAAGCAATATAATTCCGGCCAGAATGAAGGACAGAATGCGGGCATCAGTGCGAGCCGATCCCAGATCTATAAATAGAAGTTTTGCGCCCAGAAGCATGAAAACTGCAAGACCTGAAAGTCGAAACGGCTTGTCCGGCATCAAAAATCCCACTACAAGCAAAGCCAGACCTTCGGCCGACAAACAAGCCGTCAGCCATTCGGAGGGAACCAGATCCCAGATTGCCATTGTAGCCAGAAAAGTCCCGGCGCCTTCGAAAAGGTGAGCGGCTATTTGCTCCTCAGGGCTGACATAGTCAGGTGTTGCTCGTCTATATGTCTGAGCCAGCAAGTAAAAAATGACAATCACAAGTGTGATTTCAAATCCATTCCAGTGACCAAAGCGGAATAATGACTCGCAGAAAATAGACAAGAACCAGAGTGAACCCAGATGTCTTGTGAATTTACTTTTCAGCCAGTAGCCGATGGCAACAAGCAAAGACGCTTCTGCTGCCCAGTTCAATGTCAGTAAATGCATACTTACATCAGCCAGATTTAGTGTGTGGAACCAGCACAACATGGCTGCCCCGGTGATATACAACTTGTAATTTCTTGCCGCTTCGTCAAGACCTGTTATTTTGCTTTTGAAATGAGAGGACAGGGCTGCAATTAAGAAAGAAAAAACAACAAGACTGGAAACAACGGGTTCAGCTTTTAGAGTGAGTGAGTTAATGCCGAACAGAACGAAAACGGCTATAGCAGCTAATCTGAATGGTTTGTCCGGCGCTTTATATCCAATAAAAAATAGTGTCAGGGCCTGGGCGCACAAAAATACAGTAGTCCATTTGTCCGGAAAAACATTCCAAATTGTTACTGTGGTGAGTAAGTTTGCTGTCGCTTCATAAAGATTGGCTGTTCCTGTTTCTCCGATGGCATAAAAGGTTGATGACCGCTTGCGATATATCTGAGCCAGAATGTAAAAAATAGTGATTATGATTGTGACTGCTCCTGCATTCCAATTTGCGCAATGAATAAGCAGTGCTCCTGCAGCTATAGCGTGCCAGAAAAATCCCAACTGACGTGTAGCCGGATCTTTAAGCCTAAAGCCGATTCCGGTCAATACTGCTGCTTCTCCTACCCAGGATAAAGCAAAAGCTTGAACGTTTTGATCGAAGTAAAAGGTCGTGTGATAAGCACATAAAAGTGCAGCGCCGGAAGTGAAATATCCGTAGCAAGGAGTAGGCAATATTTGATTTGGGCTGTCTTTTTTCAAATGTGTAATCAAAGCAGCCGCAAGAAATACCGCAACCACAGAGCATGTGACCAATAAGTCGTTTGTAATCTGAGCCGATTGAATGGCAAAGCATGTAAAACCATATATAGTGGCAATTTTCCAGAATATATCTTTAGATTTGATACTGATTAAAAATAAAGCTGAGTACTGCAATATCCATCCGGCTAATTGCGCTACGAGTTGATTTTTGCCTGCCTCAGGAGAAAAATACCGGGCGCAGTTTACTGGCACGAACCAGATGAAAACTTGAGACAATACAAAAAAGTATGTCCGGCCAACCGGCGATAAATCATTTTTATATTTCTTGCACAGATACCAACAAATACCAAAAATACAAGCTGTGTAGACACTTTGCAAAATGGTGTCCAGGCCCACTCCGGTTTGTATCAAGTTCAATTTTTGGAAAGATACCAGAGCAGAAAGAGAGTATGCAAAATATCGCATCAATTCGACTTTGTACTTTATACCTAAATAAAGCAGAGCGACAATTTCAAGTAACCAGAAATTGCTCTGCCAGGCTTCAAGCGGAGTGAACATGTAAATGGAGCCTGTAATGAAGCACATTCCCATGACTAATCGCAAGCTGGCCAGTGAGAAAAAGTCTGATTTGTTTTTCAACGGATAAGAACAAAAGTAAAACAATCCTGCGCACAACGGTGCCAGGTAATCCAGCTGGAATTTCAAATGATTTTGCAAGCACCATAAAGCATTTGATGCGATAAAAACATGACACAATCCGTTTATTACTGTGGTAATTGTGAGTTGAGCACCTTTGACCGGATTCTCACTTCTCATCTGTACAACGGCTCTGTTGCACGCCAGCCAGAATATTGTGAAAGCAACAAGAGTAGCCAGATTTTGTATGGCATCTCCTTGTGGCATGGGAAGCTTAGGCTCAACGACAAAATAATAAGTCGTGTAACCAAATATGGTGGTAAGCATCAATAATGGATACCATTGCATCGACTGGCAAACAAGCATTGCCCGCACAGCCAGTGCCATTATCCAGTATGCCGTCCCAATTCCAATGTCCGAAAATGAGATGGTAACAAAAGAAAGCAGCACAGCCATAGCGGCAATTATTTGTGAATTTTTGCTGCTTGCATGTCTGAGCGCGGAAAGACAAATCCCTGTCAGAATTAGTTCTTCCATAAAAAGATTGGAAAGCACGGCTACATCAGGTATGTGATAGGCGGCATAAGCGGTGAAATATAACAACGCCCAACCGCCTCCCATCAAACCGCGTCCCCAGAAACGATTAGCCAGGCTCTGAGTAGAATGTTCTTTGCTTTTCTCGAAAATTTCACCGCCTACAATCATGGCGATGCTTGTCAGGACGCCTACGCCCAGTTTGAGCCAGGGTCCCCAGGTGGGATACGAGTATAAAATAAAGAGGGCAACGCCGATGACCAGGCTTACAATACCCAGACGGTTAAGCCAATATAGACCTATACGAGTTTCAAATGATTCAGAGTCTTTTGAATTATCTTGCTTTTCATCACTTTGAGTTTCTTCGGTGATAATCTCTTTCAAAAAAGAGGGTGTGCCTTTCACGACCAAATTTTGCGCCGGTTGAGGAGTGCAAATTTGTATTGATTCAGGTTGAGGCTCGGGCTCGGGCTCAGGCTCAGGCTCATTTTGCCGCGTCTGTTCCATTTCAACCGGTTTAACTGCATCTATAAGTTCCGGCTCTGGTTCAATTTCTGGTTCAATTTCTTTCTTGTTTAATGCATTCTCCAGCCAGGAAACCCGGTCGGTGAGTTCTTGCAATCTTTCTTCGAATCGACGTTCAAATCTGTTGTCACCAAATTGAGTCTGCAGCATGGCGCTTCTCCGGTGTTTAATCCTTTCAATTTATCCAACCGGGCACGAGCAAATCTACAATGACCAAACAGTTAATAAGCTGTATACTGTGGGCTGCCGTTGCGGAGGGTGGTCACTGTGCCTGGAAAATACTCGTTATTGCTTGGTTTAGCGCTATCTGCAACTTTTTCAAATTGCGCTTTTGCCTCTGAAAAAGACGAAGACAAACACAGAATGACACCAGAGCGTTCGGGAATCATTCGCACCAAAGTCGAAATTAAGCGCCGGGAAATATACACTGAATTGGAAAGAGAAAGACAGCGTCAGGACAAAAAATTCGGCTCGCACAATAATTACATTCCCTCAGACTGGCTCATGGTGCTGGGTGAAGCGCCATGAAAATGAGACTTTTGGGGTGCAGATCGCAAGCAGCACAAAAAAGAGTATATTTATTCAATGATATCTGCTAAACGTGTTTTTGACCATCCAGACCAACTGCCTCAGAATCTTCTGTCTTTATGCAGATCCATGCCGCTACCAAATACGGTGCTCATGTGCAGACCCGATTCTTTCGATGTTGTGGATGTGAAAAATCCACATATGCAAGGCAAAATAGGCACTGTCGACTCTGTTAAAGCAAAAGAACAATGGCACGCTCTTTGTCAAACATTTGTATCTATCGGTGTGTCGGTCGAATTAATTGAACCTGTTCCTGGTTGCGAAGACATGGTTTTTTGCGCTAACCAGACTTTAGTTGGTTTGGATCTAAATGGTGAAAAACTGTGCGTTCAAAGCAATATGAAATTCCCTTCGCGACAGAAAGAAGTTGGTGCCTTTGCGCAATGGTTTGCAGAACGTGATTATCGAGTAAAGAACATTCCGCAAAATATCGGTTTTGAAGGAAGCGGTGACGCTATCTGGCATCCAGGTCGAGCACTAATCTGGGGCGGGAGCGGTTATCGCACTGATGATGAGGCTTATTCTTATATCAGTGAATATTTTGATGCTCCTGTCATTGTCTTGCCCTTGCAATCTGAGCGCTTTTATCATCTGGATACTTGTTTTTGCGCAATTGATGAAGACACTGTATTGATTCATCCAGCCTCTTTTACATCGGATGGTGTTTCAATGATTCGCTCTGTTTTTAAAAATGTAATCGAATGCGATGATGTTGAAGCCGGTCAAGGAATGGCTTGCAATGCCTGTTCTATTGGAGGTCGCCATATTGTGATTCAGGAAGGTAATTCAAAAGTGGTTTCAACTTTGCAAAAACTTGGATATGAAGTTCACGAAGTGGACACTTGCGAATTTTTGAAATCAGGCGGCAGTGTTTTTTGTATGAAAATGTATGTATTCTAGATGCTTCTGCAAGATCAATTGGTAGTGAAATCGAAAGCGCTATAATGCTTTCAGTGACATGAAAAGTGAAGGCATTTATGAAGCAGATAACTGTGAGGGACGTTCCACCGGAGTTGGCCAAAGCTCTTTATAAGGAAATTCAAAGACGCGGTGCGTCCTTGAATCAAACGATTCTGGACCTGTTGAAGCAATCCCTCGGAATAAGTCGAGAGGCGTCTTTTGATAATGGGCTTTCTAAATGGGCTGGAACCTGGAGCCAATCGGACTTGAAGGCATTTCAAAAGAATACTGCAATTTTTGACATAATCGACGATGGCCTCTGGAAATGAATTGGTGCCTAGGCACTTCTGCCTACAGATTGCATGGGCGCTGAACCCTGGCTTGTGCGCAAGCCATTCATTATGAATCCGGCAAGAGTGTTGCAGGAATTTTTGTTGAAATTTTGAAAGAAACGCAAGATTGGTCTGAAATACGTTTAGGTGACAATGCCCGAGGTGAGGGGCATTATTTACTTTTGCATAAGGCACAAACCTAAATTTGAGTAAAAATTCTCGGGGCGCAGGGTCAGATGTGCGGTACTAACAAAGTAGTTATCTTAATGTAAGTTCCACTATGTCTCCAGATTTGAGGCTGCTTACAGATTCTGTAATCAAAGAAATATGTTTTTGTAACTTTGGCCAGCTGGCAAAAGGTAACACAAGAACAGCGAGGTTTTTGTCCGAAAGACTTTGTTGAAAACGAATATTCTTGTCGGTGGTGATGAAAATTTCAAATCCATTTCTTTCGGCTTCTCTCAAAAGGTCGCCATTTTTCATGGTGGACCAGCCAAGTTCATAAACAGTTGATACTTGATGATCTGACAAGTATTTCTTCAACGGAACTGGTGTACCTTGATCAAAAAGGATTCGCACTTAATGCCTAAGCTGATGCCAGACTGTTTTCTGTAAATTCCAGTATTGCAAGAACTTGCTCGCGAGTTACACCTGGAAACCATTCAAGAAAATCATTTATGGTGGCTCCGCTCTCCAGATTTTCAAATAATGCTTTTACTGGAACCCTGGTATTTGCAAATACTACTGCACCGCCAGCCAAATCAGCGGATTGTTCAACAGAATCACATTGTTTCCAATCTAAAGGAGAGCTCAATAGAAAAGTCCCTCGTATCCTGTCTTCATTTTAGCTCAACCTATGACTGTTGAGTATTTGAAATCAAGGTTCAGAAAAAATTGCAAAAAAAATCAGGGCATTGAGCCCTGATAACTGAATAGCCTAATCAAGCGCCTGTCTGACTCCACTACCTGGTCTTTTGAGTAGATATGTAATATCACCAGATAGCTTCTTCGTCACCGACCTGTGAGAACAGGACCTTTAGCGTGAGCTAACTTGAAGCATTGAGCTTCAAGAATGGTCCTAATCATGTCGGAGTTCTACCCAACTACCGAGGTTGGATATATCCGAGTTCTCCCTAGAAAGGAGGTGATCCAGCCGCACCTTCCGGTACGGCTACCTTGTTACGACTTCGTCCCAGTCACCGGCCCTGCCTTAGGCGGCTGCTTCCCATAGGGTTAGCGCACCGACTTCGGGCGTGACCAGCTCCCATGACGTGACGGGCGGTGTGTACAAGGCCCGGGAACGTATTCACCGCCGCGTGCTGATCGGCGGTTACTAGCGATTCCGACTTCACGCAGGCGAGTTGCAGCCTGCGATCCGAACTGAGACCGGCTTTTTGGGATTGCCTCCACCTCGCGGTATCGGAACCCTCTGTACCGGCCATTGTAGCATGTGTGAAGCCCCAGGCGTAAGGGCCATGCTGACTT
>CAZEQP010000102.1:0-8321 GCA_964514345.1 uncultured Candidatus Obscuribacterales bacterium | reverse complement strand
TGGCAAAGTTGCGCATCAAACAAAATAAATTTAAAGATGCCGATGATTTGCTCATCTCGGCTATAGAACATACAGAGCGAATTCAAGGCAAAAACCATCCTAACTTAATAGAATATTTGCTTGCCCTGGAAGACTTAAAAACAAAAGAAGGTAATGAAAGTCAGGCCCATTCTTATAAAGAACGGGCCCGACAAATACTTAAAAGTATCGACTAAATTCAAGCAGCTTGGTCATAGTTGAATTTCAAACAATTCACCTTTTGATGCATTTCTTCTGTGAGCAAGGGAGCATCAGCCTGAGTCGGTAAAAATGGCCTGCCCACTTTGCAAATTACCGAATGAAAGCCGTCATTGGCGTAAGAAATAGCCACCGGAACAACCGGCACATTCTTGTTTCGAGCGGCGGCTTCAAGAGCTATGCGGGCTGCGCCTTTTTGAAAAGGATGCAAAAAATTGTCTCTGAAAATATTGCCTTCCGGAAAAACAACAACAGGTTCATTACTTGAAAGTCTTTCCAGAGCAAAATCTACTAATTCGCGTCTTGAACTGGAAGGAAAAGCTCCTACACTTCTTACCGCTCTACCTTGCAATCCACGCATTTCGTTTGGTGAAACCATATAATTTGCTTTTCTGTTCAATAGCCATTGCACCACAGGTCCGTCCCAACGTGATGAATGATTTGCCACCAGAATGAAAGGTCCACAAGGCAAATTTTCTTTGCCTTCGATTTTAATTTGTCTGAAATGAAATCTCATTATTATGTGATTGATGAAATTCCAAAAAGTGAATCTAAACCATGTTTTTTGGTCTTTCAGCTGAAAATGTTTCTTTTGCAGTTTAGTCTTTTTCCTTAACACAATCGTTCAACTCCCTTAATTTGACCCGACATTTTCAATATAGAAAAGTCGAAGGACAAATTCAGGCAGGCTTGATCAGTTTATGGACTGTTTGGCACTAAGATGTGCCTTATGATGACTCATAGCTTTTAATTGCTGCATTTTATACAGTCTCATCTGATGCACTGTTTGTCTGGCTTCTTGAACACAAGCATAAACAGTGCAGAAAGAAGTAACTATCGCCAGTTGCAATGCCATTTTGCGATAAAGTCTGATAGTAAATTCGGGTCTCATGCACATTTTGAGTTTCTGCTCATTACAACTATATGAGTATGCTAACAAAGACTACTGTTCTTAATTCTCGGGTTTACCCGGAGTTTTCAGGCGCCTTTTACAGTGGGCTCCTAAATCAACCCGATTCTTTATATACTCCACCTACAAATAAAAGTTTTTGACCCGAATTTACAGGTACTTTTGCACCTGGAACCAGAGTACCCACCAGATTCAGAGGATCACAAGCTTGAATGGTCACTTCTCTGTCGGCAGGTATTAAAGTTCGGCTGGCACGCAAAGAATCCACAGCTATTTGCGAAGCGAATTGCTCACCGACAAAACCATTCACAAATCTGCCGCCTCTTATTTCTCCACGGGCTTCCATGCGTCTATAAGTGAGCAATAAGTCACGCCATTTGGGTAAATTCACTTCTCTTACCAGTAATTCTCTGAATACTACTCCATAGCGGCGCAAAAGCATCCAGCATGCCGATTCCAGTCCTGAACCCGCGCCCTCGGTAGTGTCACCGACTTCGGGCAATAAAAGACTCCAGCGTCCCGGACTGTGCCTGGGCATTGAAATATTTTTGCGTTTTCCCAGACCTTGCCTGCGTCTGGGGCTGATTATAGATCTCATATTGTCAAAACCGTCGGCGGTGACAAGACCTGCTGTGACCAGTTCCCAGAGAGCTGTTTCTGCTTCTGAATTGAGCAGCTTTTGAGCCCGCACTATGTCGACAAAAAAGGATGCTCCTTTTGTTTGCAGATGTTCCAGAACAAGACGGGCTTGAGTACTGAGAACAGATTTGTTTATTTGCGCAGGCTCCACTTGATACCACATACCTTCTTCACGCAAATAAAAGGCTATGGGCGAAAAACCGGATGGTGTCACCCGCGATACCGACTGCATATCATAAACAGCCGGATGACGCGAAAGACGTCCCCAGCCTATCTGTCCCGTAAGACATAGTTTGTCCAGATGAGCCGCGCTGTAGTTCTTTACTCTGGCAGGTAATACGATATTTTCCCAGGCGTTGGCGGCAATTTCAAATCCCTGCAATTGTCGAATCACTTCATAAGTCCCGTGCTCTCCAATAAGTTGTCCTACACTTGAAACATGCTGCCAGTTGAAAAGCCAGTCCATAAATTGAGCCTTGGTGACCGCTTCAATTTGTTTACGCAATGTGCCTATAGTTAGACGGTGAATACGCGACAATAAGCCTCGTTCGGTCCATTCTATCTGATCTGTTTCACCGGTGAAATTACCACGTAAAATAGATCCTTTTGATTCCAGCGCAAGCAGAGCTTGATCGATGTCCGCTTCAGACAGTGCAAGCACACTTGCTATATGGCTGGCTGTATCCGGTCCTGAATGCATCAACCAGCCTGAAACAGCCTGGACTATGAGTTCGGGCTCAAGCACTTTCAAGTTGCACAATTCCTCATTCTCTGTGGATATCCAGCTATTTTTTCCGGCTGGAAAATTATCAATCATTCTGGCACGATTTATTTTTTTCAGTTCAATCAGAAATTCACTGAAAAGACTTTCTGATTGTTTATATAAAGGACTGTCCTCCGGCAAAAAGACCAGTGTTTTTAACAAATCATGCATTTCATCAGCATTTCTGATGTCGGGATAGGCTTCCTGTCTTACTTGTTCTATGGCTTTGGGATCAAGACCGCCAATTTCACGTGCCATATCATCAGGCAACACTCTGCGCATGCCGACTGCTCTTGCTCTTCTTTCTTCCAGCGGCACATCATCCAGATAAGCATAAGGATTGGCATTTAAAATTTCAGCTGAAAAAACGGATGGTGTGGTGGAATCAACAGCAAGACATTCAATGTCGCCCGAATTTATCTGGCAAAGAATTTCAGTCAAACCGTTAAGGTCCATAGCCTCGGTCAAAACATCCTTCATCACTTCATTGACAAGCGGGTGAGAAGGAATTTGAAGAGGTCCGGTTATATTGTCCTGACAGGCAGCCGCATCAGGAAAGACTCTGCCGAGCAAATCTTCGGCGAACATTCTTTGTAAATGAGGTGGTGTTTTTTTGCCTTGAAAAAAACGAAGCAATGCAAGTGATCTGGTGGCATCCCAGCGAAAACGCACAGTAAATACCGGTGCTTGCAGAGCTGTTTGTTCAAGAACCTGACGCAAAGAATTGGGATGGAGATATTGAAAAACTTCAGCCAGAGGAAAACTGTGTTTGTCGGTAAGCGATATATTTATTCCGTTATCCGTTGCTGCGGCTTGCAGTTCAAAATTGAAAGACTGGCAGAATTTTTTGCGCAAAGCCAGTCCCCAGGCTCTGTTTATGCGTGATCCAAAAGGAGAGTGAATTACAAGCTGCATTCCTCCACTCTCATCGAAAAAGCGCTCGGCAATTAAAGTTTTTTGAGTAGGCACAGCACCCAGTACAAGAACACCTTCATTTATATATGCAATCAATTGTTCGGCTCCCGCCTCATCCAGACCGCACTGACTGATTAAGCGTGCCATGGGAGAGATTCCGATTGATTTTGCATTTGAAACAAGTTCTCTAATTTCAGCTACTTGTTGGGACAATTCAATTGTCCGCCCCAATCCTTCACCTAACCAGAACGGCACTGTAGGAGGAGCGCCCTGGGCGTCTATTACTCTCACTTTGCCCTGGATGCCTTCCACTCTTTTCACTTTCCAGGATGTGTTTCCCAGAAGAATGATGTCGCCTGAATTGCATTCAAGGGCAAAATCTTCATCCAGTGTGCCCACTGTTTGTTCATCCGGCTCAGCAATAACAGTGAAAACTGCCGTTTCTGGTATGGCACCGCCATTGGTTATAGCGACAAGTCTTGATCCCCTTCGACCTTTAAGAATATGATTGATACGGTCACGATGGACATAACGCCCATAGTGAAAATTGCGTCCTGCCACTCCTTCAGACACCATTTCAAGAACTTGTTCAAATTCTTCTATGGTCAAATTCCGGTAAGGATAGGCTCGTTTTACCAGAGCGAACAAATCAGCTTCACCCCAATCCTGGACTGCACAGGCGGCAATGATTTGCTGGGCCAGAATGTCCATTGCACATTCCGGAATTTCAATTCGATCCAGCTCGCCTTCTTTAATCGCTTTGACCAGTGCGGCACATTCGACCAGTTCATCACGGGTGGTGACAAAAAATCTGCCTTTCGGTGTGGCTCCACGCCAGTGCCCGGCCCGTCCTATTCTTTGCATGGCAGAAGAAATGCTCCTAGGTGAGCCGATCTGACAAACAAGATCTATGCTTCCCACATCAATACCAAGCTCAAGTGAAGCGGTTGCCACCAGAACTTTTAATTGCTTTCAATTTTTGTTCGGCGGCTAACCGTAACTCTCTTGATAGACTGCCGTGATGAGCGCCGACAACGTCTGCTCCCAGAAGTTCGGACAATTTGTAAGCAAGACGCTCGGACAATTTTCGGGTGTTGACAAAAACAAGCGTGGATCTGTGTTTTTGCACAAGCTCGGCTATGTGGTCGTAAATTTCATCCCACATGCCTCCTGAGGCAACCGCCGACAGATTTTGATCCGGCACTACGACGCTCAAATCAAGTTGCCGTTTGTTACCCACTTCAATTATGGAAGGCATTGACGCTTGAGCGCCTACCAGATATTGAGCAATCAACTCAAGCGGTTTTTGCGTAGCAGAAAGACCTATGCGTATGGCTTTTTTGTCAGTCAAAGCATCCAGCCTCTCAAGAGACAGAGCCAGATGAGAGCCTCTTTTGTCGTCTGCCAGAGCATGAATTTCATCGACTATGACAGTGGTTATATGTCTTAAAATTTGACGAGATTTTTCTGCTGTGAGCAAAATGTATAAAGACTCAGGAGTGGTGACAAGAATATGGGGAGGCTTCCTCAACATTTTTTGCCGTTCACTGGCAAGTGTGTCACCTGTGCGTACCGCCGTACGAATATCAAGTGTTTCAAAACCTTTGCTTTGAGCAAGTTGCATAATCTCAGCCAGAGGCGCATCCAGATTTTTTTGCACATCATTACTCAAAGCTTTTAGAGGAGATATGTATAGAACTTCTGTTCTATTCAACAAATTGCCTTCCACCGATTTTCTTATCAGTGCATCCAGACAGGCAAGAAATGCGGCCAGTGTTTTTCCTGAACCGGTCGGCGCGCAAATGAGCGAATCCTGGCCGGACAATATTGCAGGCCATCCGGCTTCTTGTGGTTCTGTCGGACTGCCGAATTTGGCAAAGAACCACTCAGCCGTTATGGGATGAGCCCAATTAAGAGATTTGGCGGGAATTGCAAGCATAATTTATCGAGGCGCGATGCCCCTCCTTCTTACAGAGACATTATATAAAACTGATATGGAAATGCTTGCCGCCTTGTTTTTATTAAAAACCATTTGCGACCGCACTAAAAGTTAATTCATGGCGTAGACTTATTTGCGAAAATCTAATGACCTAAACAAGTAACTTTAAGCAGGACTCTACTTTTGAAAATCACCCAGAAACATGCAGTTATATTGAGCCTGGTCCTCTACGCTCTGGCTTGTGTCACTCCGGCTGTAGAATTCCAGTCTTATACCATCGAACATGGACAAAAGATTATGGGTCAAAACATTTCCTGGTACGGATGGACCTGCCTTTACAAAGGTCTGATGGCTATTTTTGTAGGACAGTTTGCCCAGTTTGCCAATATTTTTTATGTGGTGGGGCTTATGATGCTGCAGGAAAAAAGCTTTATTACAGCTGGTTTGTGCAGCTTATTTGCTTTACTGAGCGGACTTCACACTCTCTTATTGGGAAAAATGAACATCTATAACGACGATGCCGGTCTTGTTAAGCTCATGTATCTTAATCCCCAGATCGGATTTTATTTATGGATGGCTTCTTTTGCAGTACTGCTGGTTCTTTCAGTGGTACTGACTGTCAATGACTGGAAGAGTAAAAAAGGGCTAAAGGAAGAAAAGATACAGTCTTCCGAGTCTTAAGCCTGATTCTAGTACAATAGCTATATGAAATTTCGGCTAAGAACTCTAACAAGACTGCCGTTTTTGCTTGTCCTGGTAACGGCAGGACTGGCAGGCACAAATATTGTCTTTTCTCAATTAGCAGAGGCAAGACGTGCTTATTCGTATGCAGACATGTATGTGCCTCAGAACGCCGAAGTCGAGGTTGTCAAACCCAAAAAGAAGCGACCCCCTCGTAAACCCAAAACTAAATCTAATCCGATATCGGAATACGCACAAAAAGAGGTTGTCAAACAGAAGCCGGTCGCAGCGCCTGTGACCGCCATACCTGATTTTGAGCAGTCTGAAGTGGAAAAACCGAAAAAACAATCAGTTAAGAATGAAAAGCCGGCTAATTTGTCAAAAGTCAGTGTGTCAAAAGTCAGTGAGACTAAAAATTCAGACTTTAACCTGGAAAATAAATCTTCAGCCGATTTAGATCGGGCTAAAAAAATCACACTTGAAGAATTGCTTGGCACAGAAGTTGTGAACGGGATGAGCAGTCGATGAGCCCTTTCAATCCGGATAAATTCAGATTGGATTCAACATCCTCCGGCGGTGTGAACGGAACAATCGACCGAAAAATTGAAAAGCTTTCAAAAAAATGCGCCGACTTAATTCAAAAGAACAAACATAAAGAAGCAAAAAAAATTCTGGACGAAATAAAGGAATTGAAGTCTTTGCGTCTGCCTGACGAAGAGGAAGCCGCAAGCAGTGAGCAAGACTCGCAAGTGACTACACTGGAAAGAACTCTAGTGACCACCCCCAGTTTTTCAGACCAGGAAAAAACAGTTGCGACCACTCCCGCTTTTTTAGATCAGGAAAAAACAGTAGCAACCACTCCTGCTTTTTCAGATCAGGAAAAAACAGTAGCAACCACTCCTGCTTTTTCAGATAAAGAAAAAACTGTAGCAACCACTGCTCAGTTAGATTCTGACAAAGTTGATACTGTCGAGACAAGCGAAGAAAAAAAAGAACCGGAACTGAAACATCTTATCCGGACAGAGGAAAATTCAACAGTATTCGGAGAATCCCAATCCGATGCAAACAGCACGGTATCCGGTACCAGAGGCAATGCCATTATGGCCGGTGCATGCTTGATTGTATTTTTCACCATGGCGGCTTTTTCATATTTGGCATTTAAAGACTTCCCCGGCAAAGGCAATTATTTCGACTGGCTGAGAGCCGAGTCGATAATTCAAAGAGCCGAATCAGAACGCAAACAAGGCAACTTTACAGAAGCCATCAAACATTACGCCGAAGCTTTTGAAATTTATCCTGAGTCTTCCAAAAGTTTGCACGCTGAAGGAAGCTTACAATTGCAATTTGGAAAAGTAGACCAGGCTCTTTCTGCACTGGAAAAAGCGGTGCAAAAAAATGACAAAGATCCGGATTTATTGCGCGACTATGCCAATGCTTTGAGATTGAACGAAGAGTACCAAAAAGCTTTCGATATTGTTTCGCGTTTGGACCAGAAAGAAACGAACACTCCCCAGAACAAAGCATTGCTCGGCTTAATCGAAATTGCCCAGAAACATCCTGACGCCGCCACTTACATAAGAGAATCAATGCTCACAAAAGGTGTCAATCACGACCGCGATTTTTATGCCGGAATTTATTATCGCATCACCGGAGACAATCAAAAGTCTCTTGAATCTCTGGAAAAAGCCAATCAAGCCCAGAGAGACAATGTTCATACATTAGTGGAATACATAAAAGCGAAAAATGATCTGAATCAAATCGCCGAGAAAGAAGCCGCCGAACTGGTGGGCCTGGCTCCTGAGTGGGCAGGAAGCTGGTATATCAAAGGTGAGCAGCTGGAAAAATCGAAAAAATTTGATGAAGCGGCGCAAAGCTTCGAGAAAGTGGCGAAACTGGATCCGAAAAATAGTGATCGATTTTCACGCACCGCTCAGAATTATTTGAAAGCAGGCAAAAATGCCGAAGCGCTGAGATGTGCATATGACGGTTTAAAATTACGACCGGACGAATTCAACTGCATAGAAATAATCGGCGAGGCCGATGAAAGTATCAGCCCGGAAAAGATGCAGGAACTTTATCAAAAGGCGCTGACAGCTCACCCTAAATATGATCAGGGATGGAGAGGACTTGCTTTCTGGCAGAAGCAGGCCGGAAA
This sequence comes from uncultured Candidatus Obscuribacterales bacterium, assembly GCA_964514345.1. GTDB lineage: Bacteria > Cyanobacteriota > Vampirovibrionia > Obscuribacterales > Obscuribacteraceae > Aved-18. The sequence goes on along the minus strand of CAZEQP010000102.1, from coordinate 82 downwards.
AGTGATGGAAGCTCTTGAAAGTCAATCTAAAGCAGTAAAGCTGGATCCCGAGAATGCGTCCAACTGGTATGGTTTGGCTGTT
>CAZEQP010000101.1:0-8355 GCA_964514345.1 uncultured Candidatus Obscuribacterales bacterium | reverse complement strand
GGTTATGACTAAAGAACAGAATAAAACTTGATAATTCCTCTTAAATTAGAGGTGTTTGCTGATTTTTTCAGCCAATTTGGGTTTGGCAACAGCGCCAACTACCTGCTCCACCACTTGTCCTGATTTGAACAAATAGAGGCTAGGAATACCTGTAATGTGGTATGCCTTGGCGGTATTGGGATTTTCGTCGGTGTTGATCTTGACTACCTTCAATTTGCCTGTGAAGTCTTTAGACAGGTCTTCGATGATGGGAGCCACTTGTTTGCAGGGTCCGCACCAGGGAGCCCAAAAGTCCACAAGTACGGGCACATCGGCCTTAAGAACTTCATTCTCGAAGGTTGCATCGGTTACATTTGCCACAGCAGACATTTTGAACGGACCTCCTTGTTTTCTTTCGTCTTCAGTTCCTTCATAATCAGGGAACTATAGACGCTCTAGAGAAAGTTAACCATAATAGGCACAATTTGTCTCAAGTGTTTATCTAACCCTAAGTATTGCAGTTCAGTGCCTTTTACACAGATATAGCCGCTTTTTGATATGTTGTCATTAGATATTAGGGGTTAGTAGGAGCGTAAAAATTCGGTGAGAAATGCTCGGTCTTGATAAGGCATATAGATGGTTTTCCAGTAGTCTGGCCAACCAGCTCCTCTTTACTTATCTGCTCATCATCATATTTTCTTTGATGGCAGTGACTCTTTGGGCGCTTCTTACCATCCGGGCAGAGTCGATTAACGATTTGAGCAACTCTTTAAAGGTTGAGGCGGTCAATCTGGCGCTTGAAATCGATAACGATCTGGAGCTTGATTCGGAAGATTCTCGCGCCCGAATTCAAAAAGCGGCCGAGCGGCGCGCCACCAATCAGGGTGTGGAGATTATTGTCGTAGATTCAAACGGTCATGTGCTTGCCGACTCATCGCCTGAGGAAAAAGAGCCCGGGGAGCCGGATCAAAAGCGGGCGCAGGAGAACATATCCAAAGACACTGAAGTAAACGAGGCTCTGGCAGGCATTATTGCCGTGTATAAACGCAATTCGCCGGCTACAAATACTAATACATTATTTGTCGCCTATCCGGTCCGTTCTCGCGGTGTTACGGCAGGAGTTATACGAATAGGCGTGCCCATCACTGAAGTGGAGCAGCGCTTGCGCAAAAACTTGATTGTGTTTCTGGAGATTATTTTTGCCACCGGAGTGGTGACTGTATTGATAAGTCTGTGGCTGGCAGAACGTTTCAACCGTCCAGTGAAAGAAATGAGTAAACTGGCTAAAGAAATTTCACTCTCGACCGAATTTACAAATTATCTACCAGTCGGCAGGCGCGATGAGATAGGCGAATTGAGTCTTTCTTTCAACCAGATGGTAGGCAGGCTGAAAGAGCAAGAGCGCATCAGGCAAGAATTTATAGCCAACGCCAGTCATGAATTGAAAACGCCTGTTATGGCAATCGGATCGGTCGTAGAAGCGCTGCAGGCGGGAGCCGCCGAAGATCCTGAATTGCGCAAAAAATTTCTTGAGTCGCTGGAAAAGCTCTCAGAACGCCAGCGCAAGCTTATCGCCGAGCTTCTCGATGTTTCCAAACTGGACAGCACTCCGGATGCCGGATGGTCGGACAGGGTCAATATAAGCCAGGTTCTAAACGAATGTGTGGAACAGGTCAAAGCTCAGGCCGAGAAGAAAGGAGTTTCTTTAAGTGTCCCTGAGCCTGATGCCAATGGTCAAGACTTTTCCATTCTGGGCAATTCAAGCCAGTTGCAACGGGCCATCGTCAACTTGCTCACTAATGCCATCAATTACACCCAGGCTGGAGGCTCGGTCGCGCTGGAAGTGCAAACAAGCGATTACAGTCTGGTGCAGATTCATGTCAAAGATTCAGGGCAGGGAATTTCACCGGAAGACATACCCCACGTTTTTGAAAGATTCTACAGGGCGGACAAGTCACGCACTCGCGAATTGGGCGGAGCGGGTCTGGGACTTGCCATCGCCCGTGAAATAGTGGCGCGCCACCATGGACTTATCGACGTGGACTCCACCCCTGGTAGAGGTTCCACTTTCACCATTACTCTGCCTTTAGCCGAGGAAGCAGTTTCATAAATGATGGGACCGAATTTTAAAGAATGAATTCCTTATACAGAAAAGTAGCCAGAAAAATTTTGAAAATGATGGGTGTGGATCTGGAGCCGCCGAGAGCAAAAACACAACCTGAACCGGAAGACATTTGTTGCAACGGAAATGTGCATATCACTTTTCGCGGGCTGGCCGACGGCAGGCGCTATATGTCGCGCAACCGCGCCTGGCGTGACGTGCGATATTTTCAAAAGAATCATCTTTATGTGTTTTGTGTGGATTGCCGCCGATTGTTGTATAGTGCCCACGAACATCTGGAACCTTAAGCTGCATTTTGCCTACCAACATCTGGAACCCCTTAAAATGCCATCTATTTATATCTATGTTTTGCTCGCCGTTTTGGGAGGTATCGCCGTAGCTTCGCAGGCTCCAATAAACGCCCGCTTGCGCGAGATTGTGGTGTCGCCGATTATGAGTGCCCTCATTTCTTTTGCCATCGGAACACTGGCTTTGTTCTTGATGCATCTGACTAATTTTGCCGGACCGGCATCTTTTGAAAAACTGACTAAAATGCCCTGGTGGTACTGGAGCGGCGGGGTGCTGGGAGCATTTTTTGTATTTGCCTTGCTCACATCGGTGCCGCAACTGGGCGCCGCTTCTGTAGTTTCATTTGTCATTGTCGGGCAATTGCTTGGTGCTATGCTGATCGACAGCTTTGGATTACTGGGTCAGCCGGTGATTCAAGTGACCTGGATGAGGGTGGCCGGAGCCCTTCTTCTGGTGCTCGGAGCATTTTTAATCAAACAGGGAACTTTACCAATTAAGTAGGAAAACCAGGAAAATCTGCTTGGCTCAAGCGATTGTGGTGTTTTTGCCTGTTTGGAATTGGTAAAAGTGGTAATGCAAAAAGTACTTGATTTTCTAGAATAAGTTTGCCAATATACTAATTGACAACTGGCGTCTGGAAGCGCTGGATCAAAAGACAAACCTCAGTGGTGTAGACCGATATGAACGCAAAAAGCCCCCTACCACCCAAGCTATATAACTTCTATCGAGCTACACCCTCGGGGGTTTTGAGACGGAGCAAAGTAATCGCTCGATACACGAGAAGACTGGTCGAGACCCGCTCCTTAACCTTAATCGACGCAAGAGTTTTCTGCTCTTTGATAATATTCTCTAGCACCGTATGTGGTGCCTGGTAAGACATCCCCGCAACTTTCCCCGTTGCTTCCCTTTAAGCATCCCTCAAGCATCCCTCGAAGCATCCCCTTTCCTTTCCTGCTCCGCTCCCGCTCCCACTCCCGCTGGAATTGCGGGGAGTTTTTTGTTTTTTCGAATGTATTCGAATTGGAAAATGGCTAAAAAAATACCCGAATATGGGGGAGAACCAATATTGTTTTTTCTTCAGACTCTTGCGGACTGTCAGGCTCTTGCGGACTACTTTTGAAATACAGATTCTCAGGAATAACGAGAACCTGGCTTTCCTTTTTGAGGATCGAATCTACTTACTTTTAGAGCGAACGTTTTTCAAGACTCTGGCTTGAATTTGAGAGAGCGAACGTTTTTCAACTTTATGTCCAGGCGCCCGTCGTCCTGACCCTTTAGATATTTGTCGAAGAAAGCAAGATTGTAGTAACACATTTCTTCTTTTCGCTTTTTGCTCAAATTGAGGCTGGACCAGAATATGTGTGTGGCTCGTTTGAACTCGACATAGTGAGTCGGTGAATGAGTCAAATCATAAGCACCGCCTTCACGCACCACTTCAGGTGTCAAAAAATCCATAGATCCGCCCTGATACATCACTGGGATGTGGATATTTTCCAAAAGTCTTTTATCTACCAGCGGCTTGGTGTAAGGAACCTGCGCCAATACTGCTTTTATCTCGGGCATTTTTTGCTGCGACCAGGCGCCGGAAAGACCTAGGACCGTGTATCCGCCAAGCGAGGTTCCACAAAGCCCGACTCTGTCCCAGTCTATTTTGTCTTTCCAGTGCGGGTCTTTTTTTAAAAATTCGAGCAAATTCTTGATGTCATCAGCTCTATTTTTAAAAGTGCGCTCGCTCCATTTATCGGTTCGAGCAAAAAGCGGATTGAGGCTTATTGAACCAGGCGCCCCAATGGCATCTATATGATTGGGTGCAAGAACAATATAACCGTGCTTCGCCATTTCTTTTTTGGCAAAAGAGCACTGCACGTTGATTCCATGATAACCGTGCGAGTACAAAATCAAGGGCGCCGGATAAGACGACGGCTCAGGCAGCCAGGCCGCAACATTCATTCCGGCCATCTTTTTCTTGGTATATGTGACTGCGTCTGCCTGCTGCGGGCGAAATAAAGTGAATAAAAGCAGCATTACCGTTATCGTTTTGGGGGATGTCATGTTCGTACTTTATCAGAACGAGAATGTGCTACGTTTGGCAGCAAACACTTTCTGGGAAAGATTAAATTGCTCGGAGTATGTATTGTTGAAGAGCACCTTATGTCCGAGAGAAGGTTAATTCTGGTGTATCATAGAAAGATGTCGATGAGACCTCTCATAACCTTACTAGTCAGCTTTTTAGTCGGGATCTTTGTTTCCTGTCAGTTCATTTCGCTTGCCGGGGCAGTCAATTCGGTCGCTGCAGTGCTCGAGCCTTCAAGCTCGTCCATGTCAATCGGACAGGCTGCCGAGTATTTCGACGGTGTGGATTTTGACCATGAAGAAATTGTCGACCCCTTCTTATCTATGCCGCACATCACCCTGCGCACAGTCATGGGTGACGAGAGCAAATTCCAGATTTCATTTGTCGAGTCCAATAGTTTTCTTGATACTTATCGCGGTTCATTCTTTGAAAACTGTCGGGCGCCTGGCTGTGAAATTGCCTTTGTCCCGCCTGAAGCTTCAAACGATTTATGGCTCCGCAATGGAGTCCTGCTTATTTAACTCCGCACGCTAAAGAAACTGTCCTATGTTTCTCGTACGTATGCGGGGGTTTTATGCCTGGTAACTTGCACAAGGATTTATTAGCGTCTGTTGTTGTTTTTCTTGTAGCCATTCCACTGGCTATGGGTATCGCCATTGCCTCGGGTATGCCGCCTGCAGCGGGATTGCTCACATGTATTGTGGGCGGGATCCTGGTAGGCTGCATTTCGGGAAATCCTTTGCAAGTAAGCGGACCGGCGGCAGGTCTTTCTGTCATCGTTTTTGAAATTATCCAGGAACACGGCATCGCCCGCCTGGGAATAGTTATTCTGATTGCCGGTATATTCCAGATGGTAGCCGGGCTCGCCCGTGCCGGACAATGGTTCAGAGCCGTGTCGCCGGCGGTTGTGAACGGGATGCTTTCCGGTATCGGCGTGCTCATTTTAGCCAGCCAGTTTCACGTCACTCTGGATGATGCGCCTCGTTCAAGCGGTATAGGCAATTTGGTCGCCATACCGGAAGCTTTCTTGAAATGTTTCAATACCGCCGATGGTACCAACTCGCACGTCCCCGGACTGCTTGGCGTATTCACCATCCTTATCATTCTGCTCTGGGAATCAATGCCTTTCAAGAAGTTGAAATTAATTCCTTCGGCTCTGATTGCTGTCCTGGTCGCCACAGTGGCAGCCACGATAATGAGGCTTGATATTAATCATGTCAATTTGCCGGATAACTTGTTTTCAGCCATTAAAATGCCCACAGACTGGAAAGAGATCACCAATTGGAATTTAATTTTGGAAGGTCTTGGACTGGGTTTTGTGGCAAGCGCCGAAACTCTCTTGAGTGCAAGCGCAGTTGACCGTATGCAAACCATTGCCCGCACTAAATATGACAAAGAACTTTTCGCTCAGGGCGTGGGAAACTTTTTATGCGGTTTGATGGGAGCGCTTCCCATGACCGGTGTCATTGTGCGCAGCTCGGTCAACGTCCAGGCCGGGGCTCAGACCAGACGTTCAGCCATTTTCCACGGTTGCTGGATTTTGATTCTATGCGTTTCCTGTCCCTGGGTTTTGCGCATGGTGCCGACATCGGCTCTGGCTGCGCTTCTAGTTTATACCGGTTACAAGTTGACCAATTTCAAAATCATTAAAGAGCTGAAAAAATACGGCAACAGTGAAGCGGCGATTTATATCATCACAATGGCAGCAATTGTGTGCACCGACCTTTTGACCGGGGTTTTGACCGGTGTGGTGCTCTCTGTGCTCAAACTCTTGTATATCTTTTCCCACCTGGAAATCAAATCGGTCAATCCCAGCGAAGCTAAAACAGAGCTTTATTTGAAAGGGGCGGCTACTTTCTTGAATTTGCCGCGTCTGGCAGAAGCGCTCGATTCTGTGCCGGCAAGCCACGAACTGCACGTTCATCTGGAAGATCTTGATTATGTTGACCACGCCTCGCTCGATATGATCATGTCCTGGGAGCAGTCGCATAAAGCCACCGGCGGCGCACTGGTCATCGACTGGGGAACGCTTGGCGCCATGTTCCGCGACAGACGAAGAGGCGCTCGAGAAGCGGCAATAGCTTCGACGTCGCAAATGAACATGCAAGCGATAGAGTTGGAAGAGAATCTGGTCAAAATCTCAAAACCGTTTGAAGCTCTGGATCCTGCTTCAGATGGAACCGGCTCGGCAGCACCTATTCCGGAGAATATCAGTCCGCCTCCGCAGGAACAGAAAAACTAGATTTTCATTTTGTCTCGACTTCTTTCTTCTCTGGTACTTCATCAGAGGGCGGGGGCGGCTGTGATTTGCGCAGAGCCTCCTTGTACTCTTTCACTGCTTTCAGATAAGGCACAATTTGAGAATCGAAATAAGTGCCCCAGTAATCCCAGGGATAGCCGCTCGGGTCTTTTTCATAAGCTGCCATCCAGTCTTGATATTTTTGCGGTGTCCAGTCCACGTCCCAGATGTGTTTTTTGTGGTCGATGCATTTTGAATTGAGATAAGGCACCCAGTATCGGTAGAAAAAATCTTTGACCATTAAGTTCGATTTGTATTCAATTTCAGTATTTCGGCGCAGCCAGTCTTCTTTTGAAATTTTGCCATTGCAAGCTTTGTGAAAAACACTGTCGAACGATTTGAAATTGCGGATATTATGCAATTCGAAAATGCAGCTTTCCCAGAGCGAATGTTCGTCGTAAAAATTGCCCGACCCGTTACTGCTGCGGATGCGGATATAAGCCTTTTCTTCTTTTGACGGATAACAATGATCCGCTTTATAAATAGCAGGCTTGCCCAGGTCTTCTTCCGGATTCCAGGAAACACGCTCGCCGCAGGCTTCTCCGGCGAACTGCCGGGAGACCCAGTTATATATGGGATCGCCTTTTTTGACCAGGAAAGTCATCGGTTTGCGATCCGCCATCATTTTGTCTGTTTGCGCCATTCCGAAAATTAAATCATCGCTTGAAACTTTTCGCGCATAAGACTTGTTGTGAGCAGGAATAGCAAGGCTCGACTCTTGAGTCGAAAATGCGTCCTGTGCAGTGGCTGACAATGAATGCAGCACAAGCAGGACAAAAGTCAAAAAGCTTGATATAAGCGCGTTTTTTGAATTCATTGTATTCAGCCGTTTTGATGAATTATTTTTGCAGTGAATTTAAAGCATAACCGCACTTCTTTTTTTATGCTGACTCTGCGCCGTCTCAAGACTTGCCTCAAGGAAAAAAGGCTAACTAGATTTTCTCAAGCTTCTCAGCGGGAATTAAAAGGGATCCGTCATCCGGCTTATTTCCCTCTGGATCTGCAATCGGGGGGGATTTAGAACGCAATTTTTCAGAGTACTCTTTCTTTGCATTTAAATATGGAATGATTTTTGTGTCGAAATAAGTGCCCCAGAAATCCCAGGGATAGCCGTCAGGATCGGAATAGGCAGCCATCCATTCGTCAAATGTGGATGGAGTCCATTCAACTTCCCAGGTGTGCTCGCGATAGTCGATTCCCTTTGACTTTAGAAACGGTGCCCAGCTTTTGTAAAAAAAATCTTTCACTGTTTTATTAGTGTTGAATTCATTTTCTGAATTCTTGCGCACCCACTCATCTTTAGTAAACTTGCCATTGCAGGCATCGTTGTAATTTTGGTCGTAAGACTCGAAATTGCGCAAACTGAATAACTGAAAAATGCAACATTCCCAGAGCAAATGTTCGTCATAGACCTCATCCTTGTCCTTGCCGCTGCGAATCCGGATATAAGGTCTTTCATTTTTGGACGGATAACAATGGTCTGATTTGTAATTTGGAGGTTTACCCAGATTTTCGTCCGGGTTCCAGGAAACGCGTTCACCGCATGCCTCTCCGGCAAACTGACGCGATACCCAGGTGTAAATGGGATCGCCT
>CAZEQP010000100.1:0-8415 GCA_964514345.1 uncultured Candidatus Obscuribacterales bacterium | reverse complement strand
TGGATGAAAACTGGCTGGTCGAAACAACCGGCGCGGCAAAAGACTATATCGATTTTCGTACACAAACCAGACGGCATTATTTGAAAAATGCAAGCGAATCTGGAAAAGAGCAAAAATATTTCAACGCCGGAAACAACTGGGTTTCAAGGATTTCATTCGAGCCGCAAGTAGCAGTCGACATCATCCAGGAAAAACTTGAGCCTGCTATTACTTCAGGAGCACTGTCAGTCTTTATGCGACATTTGTGTGTGCAGGTGGAGACAACAAACGAAAACGGAAAAATATCGGCAAGCAAACTTCTTTTCGTCAATCTGGAAAACGGAGAATTCGTGGAGTTTACTCCCCGGGTAGTTCTGGATGCCACTGAATGCGGCGACTTACTTCCCCTGGCAAAATTGAAATATGTTTTCGGTCAAGAAAGTAAAGATGAAACAGGCGAGCCGCACGCTCCTTCCCAAGCCAATCCAGAAAATGTGCAGGATTTCGTTTATCCTTTCGTGCTTGAAATGCGCGAAGGAGAAAATCACACAATTGCAAAACCCGAACAATATGAAGAACTGAGAGACTTTCGAAAATTCTCTTTGCTTGGATTCAAAATGTTTGAAAACGCCCAGCGAACAGGCCCGGATGGAAATACACAAGAACTGCTTCCTTTCTGGTCTTACAGAAGACTGATTGCAAAAGAAAATTTCTTGCCTGAAGTTTTTTCCAACGACATATCAATGATTAACTGGGAAACAAACGATACCCGTGACATGAATTTTATCGACAAGTCTGCCGAAGAAGCTGCCCGATTATTGATTCGAGCCAAAAATATCAGTTTGAGCTTTTTATACTGGCTCCATACCGAAGCTCCGCACGATGACGGAATCGGGCGCGGATATCCGCAATTCATGCTGCGCAAAGACATTTTAGGCTCATTTGACGGTTTATCTCTATATCCTTATATAAGAGAATCGCGTCGCATTAAAGCTCTGACCACGATAAAAGAAACAGATATCGGTTCACAATATTTTGAAGGTAAGCGAGCCCGCAATTTCAGCGATTCGGTGGGAGTCGGGCATTATCCTATAGACATTCACGGCAGACAGGAAAAAGGTGCAGCTCAACAAACAAGGCCTTTTCAAATTCCTTACGGCGCTCTTGTGCCTGCCGACGCAGACAATATTCTGGCTGCCTGCAAAAATATTGGCACCACTCATATCACAAACGGGGCATACAGATTGCACCCTATCGAATGGGCGATAGGCACCGCCTGTGGTGCGGCAGCGCGACTGGCGATTGAAAAAAATATCAAAGTCTGGAATATTTTCGATAACAAGCCTCTTATTCAAGAACTGCAGACAGCCTTGCTGAAAGACGGAAACCCGATATTCTGGTACGAGGATATTGGTCCTGATCATCCCGAGTACGCAAGAATCCAAATGCAGTCGACCTGGCAAGAAATCAAACCGGATCCACACACACTTTTGTATAAATAAGGCACTACCAACTTCAATCCATTTGTCGTAAAGTAGTTTTATATGTTTGTTTTCGACGCAACTGCTTATAGTTTTCTGCGCTCTGGCAAGAGCCCAGGACGCAGTGGAAGCGTCAGGTAAATTGTCTTCTAGTGAAACACTTGCACATGAAGAAATCAAAACACTCATATCTAAAACCAAAGCCGAGCCCAAGTCTCAATCGTTTCTTGAAGAAACGGCAAAGCTCAGACAACACTCTCACTATCAAGAAGCTGATGATTCGATCATTGCTCGCTTGAAAAAATTGGAGGCGACAAACACTCAAGAAAGAATTACTCTTCTTGTCAGCCTGGCGAAAAATTATTCTCGCACTTCGCGCTTCAAAGATGCCGAGCGTGCACTCGAACAAGCTTATGCTTTGTGTAATTCGACCAATTCACCTGACACTTAAGTGATTGTTGATGAAATAATAAACCTCTACGGTCAGAGAGCGAGTTTTTCCCGATCCAAAAGAAAATTGTGGCGCAGTCTTCTCTATAGATTCATGGAAAGCCGGTCGGCGCACTATGGCTGCGCAATGGCAGTATGTGAGCATGCCCTGGGCTGCGTTTCTAATGCAAATTCAAATTGGACTCTTCTATTTTCAAAGCGTCACCACCAAGCTAACAGGCACGACATGGCTGGACGGGACAGCAGTCTATTATGCGCTCTGCCTAAAGGAATACAAACGTTTTGATCTGCCCTTTTTCTACCAGTATCTCTGGCAGGTGAAACTTCTCACCTGGGGGACACTCTTTATCGAAATACTTTTGTTCACAGCCATCTGGTCAAAACGATTTCGTTACTACGTCATGGCTCTGGGACTGATTTTTCATCTGGGTATTGAAGTGACTATGCAAATTCCCTTTTTCGAGACGCTCACACTTGTCACTTAATTGCTCTTTGTAGATCCTGATGATTTGAAGAAAGTGATTTGTAAAATAACCCGTCGCGTTTGACTTGACGGTTTTAGCCTTGTCTGCCAAGCATCATTTCAAACTTAAATCCTGGGTTGCGCCAGTCTCACCAGCGCATCCACCGATTCACAAGTTTCAGGCACTGAAGCACATCCGATGGCACTAGCTATAGTGAATGTCCCTTGTGGTGTTTCAAAACTCAATGAGCTGAGAATTTCAGATAGATGATTAGCAAAACGTTTTGCAGTGGCAAGATCTGTCGCTGGACTTATGAAAGCAAGCGCCAGTTCTCCGAAGTGGAAAAGCATGTCGGTTGCCCTTCCCATGCGGGTCAGCTGATCTCCTATAAGACGAAAAGAATTTGCATCCATCGGGTATATGTTGTTGTCCGCGCCGCGAATGCCTAGATGAATTATCAGAGTGGAAAAAGGAATTTTGAATCTGGCATAACGATTAAATTCGGCGGCCAGAAAATAAAGATAGGCAGCGCCTGTGTATATGCCTGTGTCCGGGCGGCTCAAAAGCTCTTTCACTTCCATAACTTCGCTCCAGTCGATAGGAGCAAGATTGGGACGCGCATCTGTTGCTTGCGCCGGTGAGCACAAATTGCAAGTGATTAAGTTGAATACAATAGGCACCCAATCGGCTTTAGGCATGGGAAGCTGGCGCAATATACCGACAATAGGAGTGACGTTGTCGACTAAATGATAGAACTTTTCTTGCAACTCTTCATTGGCACCGGTTCCGCCTTGAACCAATTTGTCGAATTCTTCTTTGGTTATTTTTTCATGGCGCTTTATCAAATATGAATCCAGATTGACGCCCTTGTCTTTCAGGGCAACAATCTGGTCTTGCAAAGCCGCGCCTGCCATGAGCAAAAAGTGCACAGGCTTGTTGATTGTTTTTTTCTGGCGCACTTCTTCTTTGTAGAATTTGAATCCGCCCTGGTCCCAGCTGCAAAGCTCGGTGATGGCCGGTTCTCCCGATTCGTCTCCGACAATGCAATGATGCGGTTTGCCATCAAGAAAATAAACTTCACCCTGCCTGTTCATACTGAAAATCTCAAGGCGGCCTGTGAGTTTATTCATTTCCACAGACTGAATGACTGTAGGAAGGCTCATATTTTCAAGATCGCCTTCGAATTTGGACTGAATTTCAGCTTTTGCCGGCTCCATTACTTTGGGTGCTTCCGGCGGTGGGGTCTGCACAGGCATCGGCGTAGTGGCAGCCTGGGCGGCGACAAGATCCGGCTTTTCTGTTTCAGCCAGTGTTTTTCTGGTGGTGCTTATTCCGGGATAGGCGACACTGATAAGATTGCAAATCCAGTTTGTGTCGGATGTGGTCTGCTGCCATTCCATCTGCGAACTGTTGCCTTCGCCCCGGTAAAGGGACCACTGCACCAGACCGCGAATGGGGTCGCGCGAGACTACAGCGGTGAAATACTCAGGTGGCTCTCCGAAAGAGACCTGCACTGTGACACCGGCGGCATGTAATGTTTCATCCTGCATTTTTTGCAATTGCCGAACGCCTGGAGGCTGGTCCTGATGAGGCAAGACCGTTTTTTTGCTGCTTTTAGGTTGTGACGAGTGGTGTCTGCCGCCTAGCATTTTTATTGATTTCCCGGGATCTAAATGTATTCTACCCAGCCAGGTCAATCATGTTACTATTTCACTGTTTTGCTTACTATTTTCCGGATTTACTTAGAGAGCACCTAAATTGTTCAAAAAAATCTCCGAAAACCGGAACGAGTCGCAAAATCAGGAACTTTTCCTCTTTTCATTCCTTGGTCTGGTCGCATTAATGCTCAGTGCGCCTTATCTTCTGGACGGCAGGTATATTGCAGATAATTGTGCCATGTATCTGGACTGTGCCCGCCTGATGCTGGCCGGCAAGGCACCTTACAGTGATTTTGTAGACCTCAATCCACCATTTGTCATGTATGCCGGTTTGTTGCCGGCTCTGGCATCTGGGATTTTTAACCTGCCCCTGATTCTAGTTTTCAAAGTCGCAGTGTTCAGTCTTTCCATTTTTTCGGTATTCCTTTCAGGTTATTTTTTGCTTTCTGTGAAAAGACTGAAAAATTATGTCCCGGTTATGATTTTTGCCCTCTGTTTTGCCGGGTCTTTTTTGAAGTTTCAGTATGGCGAACGCGACCATCTTTTCATTTTGTGCTACTTGCCATTTTTCTTCTTACGCCTGGCCAGACACGCAATGCCGAACGGCTCTATTTCAGGGATTATAGCCATATTGACCGGATTGGTTGCCGGAGTGGGGGTTTGTTTTAAACCCATTTGCTTGATAGTGCCGGTGGTAGCAGAATGTTTTTATGTCAGAAGAAAAAAAAAGCAACTAACGAGTCCTGAAACGATTTCATTTGGCCTTGTGCTTCTGCTTTATCTTTTGTCTTTCTTGTTCTTGCCGAATGAGGCATTACGCCAGTATTTCAGCTTTCTGGCTCCACTTACATTGTTTGATTATTCGGTCTTTAATATCCCTGCCGACCTGGCACTCACTTTGTTTTGTTATAACGGTGCGATCATTAATGATATCGTCCTCTTTTTCTTGATTGTTCTCATCTCATTTGCATTGCGCAAAACTTGCAGTTTGATTCCTCCCCTCCTGGCTCTCACTATGTCGGGCTATGTGCTGTGTGCCGCTCAAGCCAAAGGATGGGGATACCATCAGTGTATTGCTTATTTCGGCTCACTTCTTCTTTTGTTCATAAACGCAAGAGCATTGCTTGAACTTTTTTACAGATCGTGGAAAAACTTACCTGTATTTTTGGAAAACAAAAAAAGAATATCTCAGCCCATGCTGAGCTTGATTCTCTTTCTGCTCCTTCCACTTCCTTTTACCCTGCTTACTTTCCAGGATAGCGGCAAAAGTGGATTTGCACTCGACGATATAAGGTCCCGCGTCCTTTCTGATACCAAAAGTGGTGAATCACTTGTAGTTATTTCTTCTTCGGTATCACCGGCTTATCCAATGTTGATTGAAGAAAAAAGAGAAAACGGATCAAAGTACTTATGGTCGGTCCCGCTTGTGATGCTGGATCACGCAAAAGATCGAGGATTCGCGAACAAAGAAGAAAAAAGGATTTTCGATTCTATCTTTTCAGATATTGAATCACGCCAGCCTAAATTGGTTTTTATCGAAAGCACTTTGGTAACCTGGACTTGCCCCAGCACATTATTGCAAATGGCTAACCGTCAGGGTTTTATTGAAAAGCTGGAAAATGACTACGAACAAATAGAAAGATCCGACCGTTTTCTTTCTTTTAGGCGCAGGCAGGGAGCGGCGCTATGAAAAAACGTTCTGTACTGGTTTTTGTGCTACTGCTCTCGGCTCTTGTATTCGCTAATTTGAATGGGTTCAATGATCCGGGACACGCTTTGCTTGAGAAAAGACGCAAGCATCATTGGAACTTGATTAAAAGTTGCACCTCAAGCTTAAGCAAATTGACAGATCGAATTGAGGATAATCCCAAAGATCTTGACGCGCAACTAGAACTGAGTAAAACATACAGCAAACTGAGCATGTTTCAGAGCGCGCGCAAGCACGCCGAAATCGCCTTAAGACTAAATCCGCAATCGGATCAGGCTCATTGCGCTTATGCCCTTGCCCTTTTTCAAAGCGGAAAAGAAGAAAATGCTGAACGAGCACTGGATGAATATCTTGAGGCATTGAAACTAAACGGTCAGAGCAAAGATGCTCTCAGCGGTGCTGCCATTCTTTATGCCCATTATGGTGATTATGCCGAAGCGATTAAAAAGGTTTCGGCGGCATTGAACCTGGATTCGGATGATTCTGCAGCACGTACGGTGAATTCGCTCTGTCTCACCTGGCTGTCCGGTCTGCCTGAATCCGGATTGGAAGAATCAAATAAAGCTTTGAGTTTGGACCCATTTAATTCAGGAGCTTTTCTGGCTTCAGCCTGGTCTCAATACAGACTGAAAGATTTTACAAGCATGCTTTCAAATGCTACTGAAGCGGCTCTTCTGGACCCGGCTCAGAGCGATCCTTATGTTTGCAAAAGCATTGCCTTGAATAATCTTGGTCGATACAAAGACGGGCTCTGCGAAGCGAATATGGCGGTGATTCTATCTCCGGACAAAGCCAGACCCTATCTGTGTCGAGCCTGGAGCAACCTTGAAATGCTGCACTACCAAAAAGCCCTTGAAGACTGCACTTATGCACTTAGTATCAGTCCTAAATTTGCCGTTGCACATTATTTAAAAGGGCGGGCTCAAAGCGGTCTGAGAAAATACAAAGACGGGCTTGCCGACTATGATCGGGCTCTTTCCATTTTGAACGAAGTGCTTGCCTCGGGAAAAGAAACTATAGGAAAAAATCAAAAAGACCTCTGGGCGGAACCAGGACAAAATGCACTTTTGCTGAAGTATGAGATCATGCTTTTGAAAGCCAACCTTTTGAAGATTTTGCACGACGACGCACAAGCGGCTTCAATCAACAAAGAAGTT
The DNA here is from genome assembly GCA_964514345.1 of uncultured Candidatus Obscuribacterales bacterium. Lineage (GTDB taxonomy): Bacteria > Cyanobacteriota > Vampirovibrionia > Obscuribacterales > Obscuribacteraceae > Aved-18. The sequence continues at coordinate 1,518 of CAZEQP010000100.1, read as the reverse complement.
ATTGCCGGCTGCAATAATTTATTCAATCAACTTTCGCCTTTCAAAGACGGCACTGGCACTATTGCTGAATTCTCATCACAGAAAAATAAAATCGCTCATCTAGATGATATGGCTCAGGCAAAAATGTTGAGCGCTCTTGCTTGCGCCAATCTTGGCGATATGTTCCAGGCGGCTAAACATGCCCTTTTCGCTGGAGTTTTGAGCCCGCGCTGGGCCCGTCCGCACAATGTTCGAGTCTTTTGTCTTTTATGCCTGGGCTATCCTTTAGAAGCGGAAAAAGAAGCAAATGCATCTGTTGCCCTGGCTCCTGAAGACGCTTATTCACATGCCATGCTTTCATATGTTCTGCAGCAAAGAGGCAAAAATCAGGCTGCTTTTAAAGCTGCAAAACGAGCGACAGAGCTCAACGCCAACTTATCTGAAGGATGGTCGGCGCTTTCATTCAGCACACAAAACGGAGAGAAGGCATACAAATATGCTCAAAATGCGTTGAGTCTTGATCCATTCAGCGTGTCGGCCAATATGGCTTATGCCTGGTCGGCAAGCTTGCTGCATCAAAACGAAAAAGCTATCGAGCTGGCGCAAGATGCGGTGAATGCGGATCATTTTAATCCGGATGCTCTGTCATTCCGCGCTTTCTTACTGGGTAAACTGGGACGCGATGAAGCTGCGCGTGATGATATCCTGAAAGCGCTCAAACTCTGCCCGCAGTCTGCCAAATTGCATTATACGCTGGCATATATTTATAATAATTTGCGCAAATATCAAGACGCCGTCAAAGAAGCGAGCCAGGCGCTTGCCATCAATAATAAATTGCCGGATGCATATCGCAACCGGGCTCAGGCATATCAACAACTGGGCAAAGAGCAGGAAGCAAATATGGACTGGAGCGAAGCCGAACGAGCTGAAAAATTCTTGAATAATGTACGCTGACTTGAACCGGCTTTGTTTCAAAGCTTGGGAATAGAACAGCCGACCGCATCAGTTTTAGATGTTTTGACCGCAGCACCCTTTACAAGCGCCCGCAGCGCGTCATCGAGTTCGTGAGTGGTGGCTGAGTTTCGCGACTTGCCCAGACTTACATATTGGTTGTCGATGCGCCCTGAGTATTTAATTTCACCGTCACTGCCCACTACAATCGCTTGTGGTGTGGTTTTTGCCCCGAAGGCTCGGGACAGTTCTTGTTTATAATCCCAAATAACGGATGCTTTGACACCAAAGTCTTTTGCGTGTGTGTTTATCTGATTTGAATCCAGACCGGGAGAGCTGTACACTTCAAAAAACTGAATTTCGTTTTTGCTGTATTCGTCGTGCATTTTATTGAGCAAAGGAATATAACGATTGCTGATTGGGCACTCAATACCGGCAAAAATGAAAACCCAGGCTTTGTTTTTTTTCCAAATTGGTAAGACAAATGCTTTACCACTTTTGTCTTTCAAGTCCAGTTTATTGTTAATCGGCATAGCCTGAACTGAATGGCAAAAGGCGCCGCATACAGCGATTGCGCCTGTAACGAAA
>CAZEQP010000099.1:0-8418 GCA_964514345.1 uncultured Candidatus Obscuribacterales bacterium | reverse complement strand
GCGCTACGACATAGCCTTACCTTCCCCCGGGCAGGAAGTCATGCTGAAAGGCAGTCCGGAAAAAGAAGGGCCATTTTTTAAAGTTCCGAAGATTTCCGAATAAGGCGAGTTTAGCGTAGAATTAAGCATAAGCATTGCAAGATTCGAGTAAGGAGGGGATATGGACACCAGGTATGTCTTCGTAACTGGTGGGGTAGTCTCCTCATTGGGCAAAGGTATAATTGCCGCATCTCTGGGACGTCTATTGCGAGCTCGCGGTATTCGCACCACAATAGTCAAACTCGACCCTTATTTGAACGTCGACCCGGGCACGATGAGCCCGTATCAGCACGGTGAAGTTTTCGTTACTGAAGACGGTGCCGAAACAGACCTTGACCTGGGTCACTACGAAAGATTTATAAGCACCGATTTGAGCCGGATGAATAATGTCACTGCCGGTTCTATATATAAGAGTGTCTTAGAAAAAGAAAGACGCGGCGATTATCTGGGCGGAACAGTGCAGATGATTCCGCATGTTACCAATGAAATAAAAAATTTCATCCGAAAAGCCGGCGTTTCAGCCAATGCCCAGGTCACTATAGTTGAAATCGGCGGCACAGTGGGCGACATCGAAAGTCTCATTTTTCTTGAGGCAATAAGACAGATGCGCAAAGATATTGGAAGGGACCATGTTTGCTATATCCACGCCACAATGATTCCCAATTTGCGCACCACTAACGAGCTTAAAACCAAACCCACCCAACATTCTGTGGAAATGCTTCGCAGCCGAGGTATTCAACCGGATATTCTTGCTTGCCGCACCGAAAAAGGTCTTTCGCCTTCAATTAAAGAAAAGCTGGCTTTGTTCACCGACGTAGACACCAAAGCTGTAATTCAGTGCAAAGACGTCAAGCATTTGTACGAAATTCCGCTCATTCTGGAAAAAGAAGGTCTTGCCGATCGTGTTCTTGAACGATTGATGATGGCTAATCCGGAACCGAATCTGGATGAATGGAAAGATATGGTCGAGAAAATCAAACATCCTGCCCGCACGATCAAAATAGGCATTGTAGGCAAATATGTGATGCTGGGCGATGCGTATCTTTCAGTGGTGGAAGCACTTAAACATGCCGGCACCATTCATGATACCGCCATCGAAATAAAATGGATATTGTCTGAGGACGTGGAAAAACACGGTGCATCAGAGTATCTCAAAGACGTCGACGGAGTTCTTGTCCCGGGCGGTTTTGGTGACCGCGGTATAGAAGGCAAAGTGGAAGCGGCTAAATATGCCCGAGTCAACAAAACTCCCTTTCTTGGTTTGTGTCTGGGAATGCAGATAGCCGTAATCGAATTCGCCCGCAATGTAGCTAATATGAAAGATGCTCATTCCACTGAATTTGATTCTAATACTCCATTTCCTGTAATCGATTTGATGCCGGATCAACACAATGTTGTATTGAAAGGCGGCACCATGCGTCTGGGCAAATATCCCTGCAAGGTCAAGCCAAAGAGCAAAGCTTTCGAAGTCTATGGAAATGAAGACATTTCAGAACGTCATCGCCATCGCTACGAAGTAAACAATCAATTCCGCAAACAGTTGAATGAAAAAGGAATGGAATTTTCCGGATTGTCACCTGATGAAAAACTGGTGGAAATGATGGAGTTGCGTGATCATCCATATTTTCTAGCCTGTCAATTTCATCCTGAATTAAAGTCTCGTCCGGATCGTCCGCATCCTTTATTCTTAGGCTTCATCAAAGCCATCGTAGATCAAATCAGAAACTCAGTAGGTCATCTCCAATCCGGCACCGGAAGCTCAAGCGGAGCCGGCACCAGCACAGGTTCCGGTGTGACTGCCAACTCAGCTGAAGTCCGCTAGAAATAGTTTTAAACAATTTAGAATCCAGTGGCGTTCATGCAGTGCAGGTGTGTACGGATTTTTTGTCACTTGTCACTTGTCACTTGTCACTTTTTTTGGACAACACTTATCTGAGGTGGTTCGTCAGACATGCCACGTGGCACGTGCCACATGCCACATGCCATATTTGACCATCCGGACCTGTGGTGCGTGGAGTGTGGAGAGCTAGCGGCGGGCGCGTGGCAGACGAATGTCTACTTCATTGGGACCTACATCTGATATGAGACCTACTTTTCTGAAATACCAGTAAAGCAAGCCGAGAATCAAGAATAGAGCCGATGAGCCTCCCAGTGTTTCAACCGGACGAAAAATTTCAAAGCCGATGGTTGAATCTTTGGGATCGGCTGGATTGTATTTCACTTCAATTTTTTTACCTTTGGTAAATCGCATGGCCATCGGACCGATGATGTAATCAAACACAGTCAGATGCGGTCCCATTTCTTCTGTGTTGTAGTAGCAGTGCTCGCCCAGTTTGTACGAATACTTTATATAAGACCAGCTCACAATGGTAGCAATCGCATTAATTCTGTTCGATTCGAACTTAGTGAAGGGCAGGCTGTTAATGGCATTGTCTACAGTGGCGGTAATTTTCGGCCAGTTTTGACCTTTTACAATTTTGCTGTATTCTGCGCCCAGCATTACCAGATAACAAAAACTGGTGATAATGCAAAATAAGGTGAATGCCTGCATAAAGTCGGAGAACCTATTTTTTGTTGGGGTCCGGCGGTCGGCAAAGCGTCCAGAGTCCGCTTTCTTTTCCTTCCGTATATACTCCTACAAGCATTTTGCCGCCTAAATATTTGTCCGGTCTGAATTCGCCTTTTCCTTGTGATTTATTCCATGGAGCAAAATAATCAAACCGCAAGATACCACCGCCGGGGTCACGTCTGAATATTCCGGATAGAATCTTGCCTTCCTGTCCTTGAAAATTTTTCCAGGTTCCTTTAAGCGTAGTGCCGGTTGAAGAAAGAGAAATGCCTTCCAGATTGACTTCGCCGAAATTGGAAAGCCATTTGCCCTGCACTTCAAACATTTTATTGCCGCGTTCTCCCAGCCCTTGTGTTAGAACCGGTATGTTTCCCATATAGGTGATTTTGTAGTTCGGTTTTCTTTTCATAATCCAGGGACCGGTATTTGGACCTTCCCAGTAATTGCCTGTAAGGTCTTTGCCAGAGGCTTGCAGTGAAAATTCTGCATAGCCGTAGCTTGGTCGCGAGGGCAGGAAATATTCCATTTTCAGGATGCCACTGCCTGTAGTGGGTGTGAATCTGCCCCAGGTGATTTTGCCTTCTGTCGGTCCGTTTTTCCAATCGCCGGAAACAACAATCTGTCCGTCTTTATCCTTACCTAAAACCTGTAAATTGACGTCTCCATACTGTGAAGACCAGACTCCGGACAGATCTATGGGACTGATTGGGGTTTGAGCTTGAGCCGGGGAGGCAAGATTGATAATTAATCCCAGGCAAAAGGTGAAAAAGGGGAGAAAAAATATTCGAGCAAACAGCATTTATATTCTCCGGTCCGGTGTCTATTGCTAAAAATTTTAAGTTATTGAATACCTTTTCAAGCCAAAACGGCCTGTCAAGTTGCCATAAACAGTGATTTTATGGCACGGCATACCTCGATTTTTAACATGCTATTAGTCAATTAGATATTGGCAAATGCAAAACGGGGTGCACAAGTCGTTTATGGATATTGTTTCGTACCGTGGTGAAGGTGCCGGGGGCGGAGTCTCTAGCGCTCTGAAGGCGGCAGTGGATAACTTTGCCGACAGTCAGAGCCGCTGGTGGTTTCTGGAAGAAAACGATCTGTCCTGCTTGCAGGGCAAAAATAAACCCCAGGTGGTTTCTTGCCTGGAAAACGACCTGGTTCAGGGTCATTACCGTTACTGCAATGAATTCATCTGGCCGTTGATGCACGATTTGCCTCAATTCGCTGTTTACCATGAGGGCGACAGAACTTTATACAAAGAATTCAACCGCAGAATTTCAAATAGTCTGCAAAATGCCGGATGCTGCAACCTGGATTTGTTTGTACACGATTATCAATTTGCCCTTTTGCCTGGTTTATTGAAAGCAAGCAAAATGAGTCTTTTCTGGCATATTCCCTGGCCAAGACAGGTGTCTCATCATTTTAGCGAACAAATTACCGAACTTTGTGAAAACATGCTTGAGTGCAGCAAAATTGGCTTCCACACAAGTGAGTATGCAGTCAATTTCATTTTATTTGTACTTGAATTTTTGCCCAATTTCAAAGTCGATCTGGATAATTTGATAGTCAAAAATCGGAAAAACAAAAAGTGCACCCAGATACTGGTTCGTCCGCTAGGTCTGGATCTCAAGTTCTGGAAAGGGGCACAATCAGAGCAAAAACTTTCAATTGAATTGCCTGACACGCCTTTCATACTTTCTGTGGACAGAGCCGACTATACCAAAGGTATTATGCAGCGGTTAGAAACTATAGACAATTTTTTCAGAACAATGCCTGAATATCTGGGAAAAATGGCTTTTGTACAGGTTTGTCAGAAAACCCGCCCCGGACTGAGAGCATTCGACAATTACTGGGACGACTGCCGCGACTATGCCGATGAAATCTTGAATCGTTTTTCCAGTCCCAATTGGAAACCGCTTTACTGGCACACCAAACCTGTAACCCAAAAAGAACTTTCCTGTCTTTATAGGAAAGCTTCGATTATGCTGGTGAATCCGGTGCGTGACGGCTTAAATCTGACCGCCAAAGAATATGTAGCAAGCCTCGATGCAAACACTGATTCCGGGGCAGGAGTGCTTATGCTATCAACCGGAGCCGGAGTTTTTGACGAGTTAGGTGGCGAGGCTATTGCAGTCAATCCCAAATCATCCAAAGACATGGTAGAGTCTTTAAGATACAGTCTGAAATTGCCCGGTGCAAAAAGACAAAGACGGATTAATTCAATGAAACGGCAGTTGCAAACCAATTCGCTTGAAAAATGGTGGCAGGATTTCCAACTTACAAGTTGAGGATGATCCAGTGGTTCAGATTCCTTTAGATGCAAAAAAATATGTGGTGGACACTCGCCCTTTGTGTCAGGGCACTCAATTTGTGCTTACTGATGCGGCGCATGACAGGCTGGTTTTAAAGCACGGCAGTCATTTTCTGGTGCTGGATGAATCGGCAGCTATTCCAGACTGTAATACTCTTGGTTATGGTTATTACAGAAATGACACCAGATTTTTGAGTCAATGGCAAATGAATATTGACGATGTGTCTCTTTCTTTGTTATCCAGCCGCACTGAAGAAGGTTATGCCGGTTCTTTTTTGTACACCAACCCCCAGACTCATAATCTGGCTCAGCAAAAACTGAGTATTCAAAGAGAAGTTGTTCTGGCCGATTTGCTCTGGGAGAGGGTTACATTTGAGAATTACGAAAATCACTCGGTCAGTTTTCGTTTCAACCTGACTTTCAAAGGTGATTTTGCCGATATGTTTGAAGTGCGCGGACTGAACAGGGAGAAACGCGGCCAGCGCATGGTGCCTGTTTCATCTCCGGACGGTCAGAGCGTTTTTCTTGCTTATAAGGGCATTGACGGAGTGTTGATGGAAACTCATGTCGAGTTTCATGGCCTGCGTCCAATCAGTGTTGAAGATGGAAATGTTCATTTTGATATCACAATAGCACCAAAACAAACTGTTTATTTTGAGGCATGTATCAGCACCATAGTTGATGGCCACATTGCCGCCCGCCACAGCGAAGAAGTTGATTATGCCAGGGCCAAAGAGATTTCAGACCAGCGTTATAAAGATTGGAAAAAAGAAGCTGCAAGTATCGAAACAGACAATGATTTGTTTGATTTGTCACTGAGTCGCGGCTGGAGCGATATTTATATACTGCGGCAGGCCACTCCCAAAGGGTTCGGTCTGTCAGCCGGAATTCCCTGGTATTGTGCACTGTTTGGACGAGATTCGGCTATAACCGCTTTGCAAATGCTTCCCTTTGCACCCAGACTGGCCCGTGAGTGTATCGAAGTAATGGCTGCTTATCAGGGGCAGGTTTATAACTCTTTTACCGAAGAATCGCCCGGACGCATAATGCATGAGTTGCGCCTGGGAGAACTGGCACGTGCCGGAGCCATCCCGCACACTCCGTACTATGGAACAGCAGACGCTACACAGTTGTGGGTTATTTTATTTTGCCGTTATGTAGACTGGACCGCTGATCTCGATTTTGCCCGCAATATGTGGCCTGCTGTACGTCAGGCTATTCAATGGCTTGATACTATGAGCACCGCCACCGGTTACATCACTTATATGAGGACCCATAATCAGGGTCTGGAAAATCAGGGTTGGAAAGACTCCGGCGATTCAGTCATGTACACCGACGGCAGATTGGGCGAGCCGCCTATCGCTTTGTGCGAAGTGCAGTCATACACGTATGCTGCCCGCATGGAAGTGGCACGTATTGCCGAATATTTGAATCAAAAGCAAATGGCAAAAGAACAAAGAGAAAAAGCCAGACAGTTGAAAACGTCTTTTCAAAAAGACTTCTGGATGCCTAAAGACAACTATCTTGCCATCGCCCTGGATCGCAACGGAAAACAAATCGGCGCCATTTCTTCTAATCCCGGACATTGTCTGGCCTCAGGCATTTTGGACGACAGAAAAGCAAGCGCAGTAGCGGATCGCCTTATGCAGCCGGATCTTCATACCGGTTGGGGCATAAGGACACTTGCATCATCGAGCGTAAGATATAACCCGATAAGTTATCACAACGGATCCATATGGCCGCACGATAATGCTCTGATTGCAGAAGGTCTGCGCAAAATCGGGCGCGTGGATGCGGTCATTACATTGATGAAAGAAATGTTTGAAGTAGCGCAAAGTCAGGCAGATTTCAGACTGCCCGAATTATATTGCGGCTTCAAACGCAAAAATGGAAGCTCGCCCATTAGTTATCCTGTGTCTTGCTCACCACAGGCATGGGCGGCAGGAAGCATGTTTTCCTTATTGCATTTGTGTTTAAATCTGCAAGCCGACGCTATGAATAAAAAACTAAATATTATTGAGCCGGTTTTGCCCGACTGGTTGGAAAATGTCACCATCAAGGGACTTTGTGTGGGGCAGGCTCGAGTGGATTTGAGCATCAGCGGTCAAATGAGTTTCTGTCGAGTTCTTGCCAAAACCGGCAATGTGAAAATCGTAGTCGAAAGTTAGAGAAACAGGAGAAAATATGCGCATCGCTCAACTGGCACCATTAGTGGAAAGTGTTCCTCCCCGAGCTTATGGCGGAACCGAACTTGTTGTCAGTTTATTGACTGAAGAACTGGTGAAACGTGGGCATGAAGTCACTTTGTTTGCCTCAGGCGATTCGCAGACAAAAGCCAACTTGATAAACATAATTCCTGAATCATTGCGCCAGAGTCAGGACAATTACCGCCACCGCTGGAGTACATATGACGTTAAAAGCATTTTGACATTGAAAAAAATACAGGGGCGGTTCGACATTATTCACAATCATATGGGCTATATCGCGCTGCCTTTCTTGAGCCAGTTTGATTGTCCGGTTGTCACGACAAATCACAATAACGTTTCGGATTATTGTTCCGACATTTATTTTGAATTTGGTCATATGCCATTTGTGGCTATCAGCAACGCTTATAAAAAACTGAACTTTCCGGATAAATTGAATTATGTAGATGTCGTCTATAACGGCATTGAACTGGATGATTTTAAATTGGCTGAAGGCAAAAAGGTATCTCGCCAATATTTGCTTTTCATCGGTCGCATCAGCAAAGCCAAAGGCACGGCTGAAGCTATAGAAATCGCTTGCGAACTGGGCATGCCGCTGAAAATTGCAGGCAAAGTAGATGCCTCAGACATCAATTATTTTGAAACTGAAGTAAAAACCAAATTGCAGCACCCTCTTGTCGATTATATCGGTGAAATCACGGTGGAACAAAAAGCCGAGCTTTATGCCGGTGCGCAAGCGGTTGTTTATCCGATTGATTTTGATGAACCTTTCGGACTGGTGATGGCTGAAGCCCTGGCGGCAGGAACTCCTGTCATGGCATATGATCGAGGTTCGGTGCGTGAAGTGATTAGTGATACCGTAACAGGAATCATTGGCAAAAACAAAGAAGAATTGATTGCTCGATTTGACGAAATAGGAAAGATTCGGCCCGAAAAGTGTATGGAGCAGGCCCGGAATAATTTTAGTAAGGAGCGCATGACACGCGACTACGAGAAAGTTTATAACAGCCTGGTTAAGGAAATTGGAACTCAACGCCTTTATCAATTTACTGTCTGAAACGCCGGTCTTTATCGGTTTTGATCGCGATGGAACACTAGTCCCATACGCGGATCACCCTGATGAAGCTTTGCTTGATGAATGTGTGAAAACACTGCTTGAAAAATTGTCTTTATTGCCCAATATTACTGTGGCAATAATAAGTGCCCGAAGTATCGCTCAACTGGGGCGTGATATGGGCGGAAACGCGCACAATCTCATTCTTGCCGGAAATTACGGGCTGGAAATCAGCTTT
>CAZEQP010000098.1:0-8423 GCA_964514345.1 uncultured Candidatus Obscuribacterales bacterium | reverse complement strand
TCTTCTCCAATATGGTGACAAACAATCCCTTTCGACTGGATACCAAATAACAAGATCCGAATTTTTTTATGCGTTTGATGTCCTGGAAATTCAATTCGGTCAATTTGCCGTCACGCGTGCGCACTGAAATTCCATTCTGACCAAATCGCACCAGCTCGGCTAATTTAGTCGATTGAAATCTAACGAAAAGCACTGCCAGCACGCAGACAATTGCCGCAAAAATCAAACTGCCAGGATGAACCGCTAGGCCGGGTCGATAAATTAGAATTTGAATTACCGGAAACAAACTTGCCACCACAATTGCCAGGCAAGCGCCATTGCCACCATCTATGAAAGAATTCGGAATTCGAGTGTTTACTTTATAAATTTGTTCCTTTCGCCCACAAAGCTCTTTTATGCGCTTGAATAGAATTTCGCTGTTTGAAAGATCGCTGGTCAGCAAATAATCTTCTCCCCTGGTTGTTAGCAGCACATAATCGCCGTTTTGCACTTCGAAAAAATCGGAGATTTCTCCCCAGCCGATATTGCGGGCTGGCATCAATGGAGACTTTATCGTAATACCAATTTCGGTGAGTTTGACCTCCACTGCGATTTTGCAGTGCTGACGGTAGCTCAAGACCATATGTATGGCCATAACAAGCGCTGCTCCCCCGGCGAGGATTAACATTCTTATCGATTCAGATCCGGCACAATGATATAGAATCGCCATGCCGAAAGGCAGTGTGAGCAGAAATGTCAACGGACTGCGAATGGCAATATTTTCATATCGGTCGAACGGTGCTTTGAAGTCACGAATGATTCTGAAGGCATCTCCAACTTGCCACCATTGTTTCAGCACTTTTCCCTGTAGCCGAAAGATCCCAGAATCAGTCAATCGATCCGGCACTGGATTCAAGGCATCACTGTGACTCAAGGCATCAGGCGAATTCTTTTTTAGAGGATTTGAATCTTTGGATGGAAGCATAACTCAATTAATTTTACTGGATTACGCAGTGCTTAAACTAATCCATGCTCTGTCCCCATTTCCTCACTTCTGGTTTGTTCTGCTCGTATTGTCCCCAGTAGCGATTTTCGTTTTCCATTTTTCGTTGTCTGCGCTCGCGCCTGTTCAGGACTTGATCCGGGACTTTTCCTATCAGTTCTTCGTCTTTTGCCGCTTCAGGGGGCTTGTCGACGATTCGTCCGTTGTCGATGAATCTTCCGTCTGCGGTTCTGAAGTCTTCGTTTTTATCGTAAAGAGGACGTCCGTATTTGGCAAACTGAGTGGTATCAAAGCTGGTGTATGAGACAAACGGACGCTGCGCCATTCGCTCGTGCATAATTCGGTCTGTCGTTTTGAAGGCTTGCATGGCACCGCGTTTGGAAAGTTTGTCTTCAGACAAAACAGTTGAGGCGGCACCGCGATCAATTATGGTGTCTGATGTATAAAGATTATGCTTTGCTTCATGCTCCATATCGAAAGACTGCATGCGGCTTCTATTTACCATCGCCATCGGGTGCTCGTTGATGTGAGCCAGATGCATCTGGCGGAAACTGTTTTGTTTCTGAGTTCTGGTCATCTTCGGACTGGTCCAGACATCGTGCAGACGTCCGGCAAATTCTATTTCTCGCACCAGATCCTGAGGCGCCCAGTAGCCGGGCAGGCAGGTCAAAACAGTTCCATCTGAAGCCATCAAAAATGTCTGCAAATTGGTGGGACCGGCACCGTTAGAGGTGTTGATGGCGTTGCCACCCACCTCGTGTTTGCCTGAAAAGCCGGCATAAGCTTCTCTGGAAATGTCTCTATATCCGCAAACAAGCTCGTCTTTGAGTACTGAGAAGGCTGGTTCTTGCGAGAGCGACACGGCTCTCAAACTATTTGCGGCGGATCACGTCGCGCCTGATAGATTGCCTATCATGTGCACCCACAGGACCATTTTGTTTTGTCTGTGTGCTTGTGCCAGAGCGCTATTGAGATTAGAGTGCCAGCGTATTTCAGAAGTCACTTTCTGGATATTTTCTTTGGCTTCATCCCCGGGCATGAGCATCTTTCTTTTCATGCGCTGCCGCTGTCGAGGCTCGTGTCCGTATTGTTGGACTGGCTGTTGCCGAGCCATCGGTCTGGCTCCCTTAATTTCTGTCACGCTCTGGGCATTAATGACAGGCGCGCTGGCAAGGCATATGGCTGTCACAGCCAGCATTATTGAAATTCTTTTTGGCATGAATGCCACCTCGCACTATATAAGGATGGACTAAAAGAAAGCTCTTCTACTAGTTAAAACGATCGTTTGTCCAAAAGAGTTCAATTTATCTGGCGATTTAATTATTAAATCTGGCGAATTGCAATCGAGCGCTCATTTTGAAATTCTGTCAGAACGACTAAGGCGAATTTGACGTGTCAAATGTCATGACAATTGACGCTCCATTTGATATAATAATTACTGAGGAGGATTTGTGCGTAAGTACAAAAGGATCGTTGAAGAAGGAATAACATTTCTTTTTAAATACGATGAGGTCGATCCAACACTGCTTCATATTTACGCTAGGCATTTGATGGAAATAGATGATGCGCTTGATCTGTTTTTTGAAACCGAACCAAAATGGAATGAGCAATTTAGAAGATTTGAAAACTACTCTGAAACTTGCGGGTTGTTTTGGTTTTGGCGCAATGAAGAAAAAAGACAAGTAATGATTATCACCTGTTTCAGGATTTGAGTTTATGGTGAAAAGAAGAAATTACAAAGAATTGGGAGATATTGAGCTTTCGGAAGAAGAGGACAAAAAGGTCACGGCTATGATCGAGCAAGCTGAAAAAGAGCTTGAAGATCTCCGGATATCTTTCAGATGGGGCAAGGAACAACTTGATGTTGTAAAAAGAGCTGCTGATACCATTGGAGTTCCATATCAAACTTTTCTCAAAATGGCTGTCTATCAGCGGGCGCTTGATGTACTTAAGGATGTGGCATCCAGTAAGCCGAAGGGTGCGGCTTAATTGATAAGGTACAGAACTTCGATACCACGCGTACCTACGCTGGCCTAGTTCGCGGTAGCGGAGGTGCTCTCCTGATTCTTGCGTTAGGGTGCCTTAGGGCATCTTGCAGAATTTGACGCAAGTCATGTTCCCGGACGCCATCTGAAACCGTATCGGGTCCGTCAACCCTGTAATATTTAGTGTCATTCCCGGCTCTTATTTCAAGAACATCTCCGGGCTTGATAAAACTCTTAATTTGATTGACATCCCGGCTGTTAACTTCCCGCGCTTGTGAGCCGGCTCCGTCTAATCTAACTTCAAAGTCATAACGCAAGTTGCGTTGTTCATAATGTTCTCGTGTTTCATTGGTCCCCTGCGCGGGGTGATCTTTCTCCACGGTCGCTGTGAGGTCCTCTACTGGCTAAATCAACTTGAGGTGGAGGAATGAGATCGACCAGACTGACTTCAATGCGTGAGCCATTAGTCTGGTCTTTTCCTGCCCCTATATGGGGATTGTCACTCTCGCCTGGCATCGCAATATTAATCTCTCAAAGTACTTTGACGAAGATAATATACCCAGTATTAAGACTAAGCAATACAGGAGCTTTCCAGTCTCACTACCGAGACAAAATTACCCTTTCTGTCCAACTGAAATGAAACAGGAGGTCTTGGCGCCGGACCTCGAATTACCCTTCCTTCATTTGCTATATCAAATGCGCTGGCGTCACGGTTGCATACAAAAACCGGGTTGTCTATGTCGACGGTGCAACAACAGTATTCTCCTTCCGGGGCGCAACCGCATCTCCGGCGGGGATGTCGAATGTAGTTGAGAATACAGCCTCGTCCTCTCGGACACAGGCGGCTATAAGCCACGATTCTATCGTCGGGAAGCCGCAGAATATATCCCGGAATCTCTCGGATTACCTCTTTCTCGGGACTAAAGGTGGGTATTTTCATTCTATAAATGAATGGTAAACAAGCCCACTCCACAGGAAGGTCGCTGTCATGAAACTCGGGTGTTATTACTGCGGAAGGCTGATCCGATGGGTCGAAAATGCCGCTAGGTTTCATGGTCGGTTTTGCAAAACGAGCCAACGCCTCTCCGGCAAAGCCGAATGTGATGAATAGAGGAGCAGCAGCCATGATTTTGAGAAGATGCCGTCTCGACTTATCCATAGAGCTGCCTCCCAGTTACCGTTTTCAGTGACCTTTGCGAGTGCTTTTTTCTATCATAGCTTATGGGGATTTAGCCGGTTCTAGATTCGCCTACGCTATGAATTGTGGCACCTGCACGGATGGACCTATTGAGCACATCTTGCAAGTTTACCAATCCAGCTCCATCATGACCAACCTGGCTATTAAATGCCAGAAAATATTCAGTTCTGCCGTTTATGACTATTCGCAAAATATCTCCAGGTCTAATAACACTCGTGGGGTTATCCGATGGAACCTCTTCCATTCTGCCTGCAAGCCGACCTTCATCGAATTGTGCAGCCATAACTCCTTGCCATTGCTCATAAGGAGTCCGTTCTTGCGCAGTCTCAGATCTTTGAGTGAATGGAGTAACCGCGTCGTTAATGTTCAGAGGTTCAGGAGGAGAAGTTTCTGCTACGTCAAACCGAATTGCGTCACTTGTCATATTTGCTCTCCTTTGATCCGTTTTGTAGCCGCAAGGCAATTGTCGAACTTTTCGGTTCGAGCCTCTATCTGAGTTTACGTAATTTGATTGCGCGTTCACGCAGAAGTCTATTTGTTCTTAACGATAGGTCTCTTGCTCAAAAACTCAATTGTTTTTCTGACGCGTTCTTGAACGGATTGTTTGCTCAATTCTGCATTCTGGAGCATAAGTTTTTCTTCTGGCAGATTTTGAAGAATTGCTATTGCACGTTCGTACTGTTGCACGGCTTCGGTAAAACGATCAGTGTTTTTATAAAAGCTCGCAAGTTCAAGAATGCTTCTTGCGCCTTTTGCTGCTTGATTTTTATCGTCAAATTTAAACTCGTTGATCCTCTTAGTCAGCCTTTTTTCAATTTCATAGTTGAATTGATCTTGAGCAACTTTAGCTTCTTTTCGTAAGTCTCTTGGAGTCGGGGTCTGCACGCGAGGTCTATTAAGGTTGCCGCAAAATCGGGCGCCTCTATCCTGTGCTTCGGAGGCTGGAGCGGCAAAACCCAGGAGAATTAAAAGTAAAAAGATGCTACGCATATCAGTTAAATCCTCAATCTGAGTATAAGGTTCGGCCCGTATTGTTCAATACGTGAGCATCCCCCTGAAAGTGGTTTTTGAATCAGGGTTTTTCCTCTGGTTCTGCCCGTAAAGCCTCGCTCATAATAATTTTGTGGAAACTGATTTTCAGCGTTTTGGATTTCGACTGGCGGTACTTTTGTTTCTGCATTTTTTTTGTTCAAGTGCATCTCAGGCTCAAGTCCCTCAGAAATCAGTTTCAAAAAAGGAGCCGCTTATCTTTTTTGTGAAACCTAAAGTGACCTGTAAACCGCTTACTGAGGCAGAGTATATGCAAGAAATGAAGGATCGCCCGTCTTGCGTTTTGCGTGGCGCCCCTGCATCTGTTGATATTCAATTTACGCTTAAGTAATCGTCTCGCTATTTGGAGGCGGTGTCGGTCCTGGTGTGGCGTCTATTTTGGTGCCGCCCGAACCTGGACGATAAGTGGAGACAAAAACAATTACAGCTGAAATGGCAGCCATCACAGCAAGTGTGGTCAGTCTCTCATTCGAGTTGCAGGCGTTTCCTTTTTCTATGAGATCACCCACAGTCTGTCCGCAAGTGATGAGAGCGAGCGGAAACATCATGATCAGTTCGTTGCCTTCTGTTTCCCAGTATGAATTTGGCACTGCAAACACTGCCACTATAAGTGATGCCACAATGGATGAAAGCATGAAGCTTGAAGCGGCTTCGGCGTGCAAGAAATATGTGCATGCCATGGGTGCCATCAAACCGGATGTGGCGATGAGCAGTGCTTTGACCCAGCCTGATGTGAGATTGTTTTTCACCAGATAGGCAACTGTCACAGCCATGAGGAATCCGGCATAAAGTCCGGCGCTGACATAAACGTGCATCAGGTTGATGCCGGTCATGTTTGAATTGTAGTGGAAAACAAAAGCTTCAAGTGCCGCTTTTGCCAACCAGAAAAATCCGGCGATGGCGGCGTATTTGTGTTTGTATCCCACCGAAATGAGAGTGGTCGAAGCCAGCACCACAAGTCCTGCGATGCCGAAAAGACGGCTTACAAGCAAAGTGAAAATGCCGATGAAAAGCAAGGCTTTGAATGATTTCAAGGGAGAAGGCGGATTCAAAGAATTTTTCTTATCCAGCGAATCGAGCAAATAAGTGAGCATGAAACCCACGCCGCCGACAGCAGCCATTTTGGACAGGTCCAGTGCCACCATCATTTTTGTGACGAGAATCAATAAAATCAATCCGCCGGTGGTGGCAAGCACCAGACGTTTCACATAAAGTTTGTCTTCCTTTATAAAAGGACCTTGCAGCCAGCGCACGGCAAGTGCCGAGGTCAAACTGCACAGAAATAGCTTCTGGTGGGTGACATACCAGGTGGCGTTGTCCACCCGGTTCATTACATAAAGTCCGATTATCCAGACCATGGCGGGCAGAATGTCGACGAAGCTTCTGTCTGATCTGGATTCTTCGTCGACTGCAAGTGTTTCGCAGATGTACCAGAGTATCAGTCCCAGTGCCACCGCCGGTAAAGCCAGGATTTGAGAGACCGGTGCCGCTATTGTGAGGATCACTGTTCCTATCAATATAAGTAAGGCGCGCAGCCAGGAATTCATACCCAGTCCGGTCAGAAGAAAGGGCAGGAGTATGCCGCCAGCCAGGAAAGGCAGTGCGTGTGTGGTCATGGCTCCCAGGAAAGTGGCTGCCCAGAGGGCGAGCATTGAGCCGGCAAGCAGGATGCCTACAATCTTTGCCCGGGCATTGATGCCTTTGGGGTTTATTTCCGCCATCGATTTATCGCGGGTAAAGCGCCAGCCGAAAAAGCCAACCGCTACTAGAAAGAACAGAATTAAAAACTCGTTTGATAAGGTAGCCATGTGGACCCGCAAAAATTGGAATTACTAATAACACTAACCTGATAAGCTAAATTAGCCGGTAATTATTCTGCCTTCAACTCGCAAGCTTGTTTATGAGAATTCTTTATCCTGTACTTTTTCTACTTGTAATCGCCATAGTGGGGACAGCGCTTTACTGGACCAATTCGACAGCCGACACGACAGATGTCAGTCAGACTTTTGTGCAGGCGGTCCAGACCGGCAATTACAGAAAAGCAGTGAAGCAATTTGGTGGCAATGCCTGCCAGTGTCCGGCCAAAGGCGGCTGGGTTTCGTATCTTGTTTATGCTTCGTCGCAAGAGCCCAATCTGGCTTTTCTGGTGAATCATCCTTTCAGTTCAGGAGAGCCGCAAGCTAAAGCTATTCCAGCCACGGTCAAGGCTAAAACGCCCATTCCCTGGGAAGTGCCTGAAGATTTCAGCGTGGATATCCCGTTAAAGTTTGATCAGGGCTATAAACCGCTCTTTTTGCCGCTCAAAATGGCTTACGGCATAGTGATGAGCCAAGACGAATTCAATAAATTTTTGCTGGACCCCAATAAAGATTCCTGGCAGGCTTTCAGTTTGCGACTGCGTCCTGGTTTGGGCAAAGGTGTGGTGGACAGACCGCCTACAAGTGTAGGAATTGAGTATCATCCCAAAGAAGAAGCGAGCCAGGCTAATAAAGACGGCTCGGGGCGCTTGATGAAGTCGAAGACCAAAACCAAAGGTTCAGACGAGCAGTCGGACGACAGTTTCATTTATGCACGGGTGGAAGACACTCTTGAAGAGATGCTCACGCCGGAGGAAAAGCTTTATTTGCATCCCAAAGATGCAGCCGGTGTTTTGGACGCCGGCGGTGGAGCCCTTGATTTTCAAAAGATAGAAGAAGCGCTTCCCAGGCTGCTCAGGTGCAATCTGCGCCTGCATGTGGTGAGACGAGGACAGATGAATAAATGGACTGTTTATCATTTTGCCATTTTGGACCCGGTTTTTGTGGACAAAAACGGCAAGGAAATTGTATTCACCGATTACCAGTCTCCTATTAGAAATAATTGGACAAAGTAAGAAGTTATTAAACCTGAAAGACTTCGGCCTTAACTCACATATAAGAGCTTTGTTTGTATAGTATCGGTCTGGACAAAGCGTGAGTTTTTGGCGGGAGTTTTTGTCGTGGTAGCCAAGACAAAATCTGAAACACTTATCTGGAATAAAAAAGCCGAGTGCATGTCACGCAAAGATTTGCAAGAACTGCAGACCAAGCGGCTTGCCCAAGTGCTCCAGCGTGTGTATAAAGCTGTCCCCTTTTATCAAAAACGCTTTGACGAAGCCAAAGTCGGCTCTCTAGTCGAAAATTTCAAAAATCTTAGCGATTTGAAGTCGCTGCCTTTTACTTACAAGTAT
>CAZEQP010000097.1:0-8426 GCA_964514345.1 uncultured Candidatus Obscuribacterales bacterium | reverse complement strand
AACGCGAAGTGGCGTTGTTTGCCACAAAAATTCGCTGGTCGCTTATACGAGTTCCGGTTCATTTGTGCGTGGATTATGTGAGCGAACCGAAAAAAGAAGATTTTGTCAAACTGTTCGAAGAAAGTATCGCTTATTCGAAACGTGCTTATTCTGCCGGTCCGCTTGAATTGATAAGCTCTTTTGCCATGGTGCCTGTTATTGCATGCGACATGGCTTTTCAGGATCTAATCGAATATGTTCAGGAAAGACAATTGTTATGGAAGCACCATTTATCCAACTGGCGGCACGGGTTTCACTATTATCCGGTGCTGGTGAATCTATCTGCTAATGAAGTGCATTACTGGACTGGATACACATATGCCGGAAGCGCCATCTGGCCTCTCAGCCGGCAGGTGATTAAAGAGGCAATCATACCTGCCGCCGGAGCCCGGATTTAAGCCCTCTTTTGAAGGCTTCATTACAATGCTTTGCAAAACGCCGCCAAAACCTTTGCACCAACTTTGCTATGTGCATTAATGGCTAAAGGGAGCATTAGAGTAAAAGTGGCGCAATTCAGTCTGGACGATGTGAAGATAGCATCGCCTTGCCCTGTTGCCTGGAGCAGCATGGAAGGCGATGAGCGAAAACGTTTTTGCACACAATGCAAGCAAAACGTTTTCAACATATCTGAAATGTCTAAAGACGAAGCTGTCGAATTATTGAGCAAACAAGCGGGCCGGGCTTGTTTACGTCTATACAAACGCAGAGACGGAACCATAATTACCAGAGATTGCAATTATGGAATGTTCAAAGTTCTGAAACGTTTTGCCTGGTTGTCTGGACTTCTGGTTTTGCTGGGAAATTTCATCCATCAATTACAAATGGCCTGTTGCACCATCATTACTGGAGGCATGGCTCCGATATCCGAACCTCAGCGGATTTACAGAGCAAACGGCAATTTCAAAGCCGGACATGTAATATCACGGATGGACATAACAAGCGAACCGATGAACCTGGGAAAATTTAGCGGGAGTATACCTGGCGCTGTGCAAAGCAAAGACGAATTAGTGGGAAATACTTTTGCGCACGATGTTAGTATAGGTGATGTTCTGACCACTTCAGACTATAAACTGGATCCTTACAATGTTCCCTGGCCGCCTGATTATTAGGGAGAGCGATTCATGAGCAAACTGGCATACAATCCTGACGAATACACCTGCCCGCACTGCGCCGAAATAATAAATATCGGAGCTGCACTTTGCCGCTTTTGCGGTCACGGCATTTCACCCAAAAAATTTAGAACCTGTCCCTTTTGTGCCGAGATGATCCGCAAGGATGCCACCTTTTGCCGCTATTGCCAGTGCGAAGTGGACCAGCAGGAAAGGCCTCTGCGCATAGCACCACGTACAGTACCGGAGGAATCAGGCACTTGCGAAGTGGACAGAGAGCGTATTGAAGAGTGCAAAAACAAAGTGATCAAACAAATCACACGCGAAATGAAAGGCATGTCTTTGAATGACGATTTGGCTGCAGACATTCAAGGCAAAATCAGGGACCGTTTGAGAGAACTGGTTAATGAAGAGATGGAGCCGCTCACAAGGATGGAGCGAGGCATTGTGCTGCAAGACGTGCTCGATGAAGTTTTTGGTTTTGGACCCCTGGGACCGCTTCTTAGAATGCCTGCATTGCGTGAATTGATTGTTCTTGATTTTGATCGCATCTATATCAAAGGAACAGGCGAATTATCCGAAAGAAGATTGGCCAATGTACGTTTTGAAAACAGTGACCATTGCTGGCGTATAGTAAAAAGAATTCTAGAGACGCATAAACTTGAAATATCGAAAGACAATCCGGTGGCGAGCTTTACACTTACAAGCGGAACACTGGTAATTGTCACTTATGCAGATGAAAAAGAAAGTCCCACTCTCATTTTGAGAATGGCCACCTGAGACATGAATCGTCTATGGCATGAACTTGATGGCGCCGGTTTTATAAGAGCTTTTCTTCTTTTTGATTGTAAGGCCAAAATGATTGAGCGACTCGGTAGAATTTTTGTCGTGCCAGCGTTTCAGAAAATCTTTGTTTTTGATAAAAGTGTAATTGCCTAAAGTAGACGGGTCCATAAAAAAAATGCGACTCTTGTCATAACCGATGGCGACTACATAATGCCCGTCTTGCCAGTCGGTGGAGTAGTCGACTTTCTTTTCCGCCCAGGCTTGAATCAAACACAGCACCGGATTCTTTTTGTCCAGCTGTTTTTTCAATTGAGCCAGGCTCATGTCTTTGTAGACTTTGACCTCATAACCCTTTTCTTTTGCCACTCTCACTATTTCGTTATAGTCGGTGCCTTCTTCGCTGTTTGTTTTTAAAACTTTTGCCAGATCACCTTCATTGATGTCTTCCCCGAAATAGCCGAAAAGTGATTGCACGGCCGCCGCCCCGCAGGTGTAGTCTGTAGCTTGCCTGGTCATAGGCACCGCTATAAGATTTTCACTGGCGCAGAAAGGCAGGTTCGAGCTATAAATCGCAGCCAGGGCTGCCAGTAGAATTGGAATTCGCATTTGCATGCTGAAATTTTAGCAATAAGACATGATCCGGATCTTGGATTTGACTTTTAAATTGGTGAAGAGAATTTGGGGCGACAGGCAGCATTTATGCATGGAGAGCATAAAATAGGATACCAAGACCATAAATATGTATTTTAAAGCATAAAATTGGGGCTTAAAATATGCTCCTGACGCATAAAGCCATTTTGAATGGGAGGGAAGTCGTGTTCATTTTCAGATTTATTTCTATCGCAGCAATTCTGGTGTCAGTCTCAATAACAGCAGTGCCTGAGGCTAGAGCAATCGATAAAGGCGGATGTGTCGTAGAACCGGAGACGCTCAATAACTCAATAGTGGATGAGGCGGCGCCTGATTTCAGCTTGAAAGACCAGGACGGCAAGACTGTCAAATTGTCCGATTTCAAAGACAAAAAAAATGTGGTTGTCTATTTTTATCCCAAAGACAATACACCTGTTTGCACCAAAGAGTCTTGCTCTTTTCGAGACGCATATGAAGTCTTCAAAAAGATGGGGGCCGAAGTCATAGGCGTCAGCGGTGATTCTGTAGAGTCTCACAAAAAATTTGCCGAAGAACACAGATTACCATTCACTTTGTTGAGCGATGAAGACGGAAAATTGAGAAAAGCCTGGGGCGTGCCCAAAACAGCAAAAGTAATGCCGGGAAGAGTAACTTATGTCATTGATAAACAGGGCGTGGTGAAACATATTTTCAATTCTCAAATGGATTCGTCAAAACATGTGGATGAAGCTAAAACAGTTCTGGAAAAATTGCAGTAATGCATAGGCAGACAGCCTGGCGAGTCATCACTGGTGCCCCCTGCGCCGGCAAGTCTACAGTTATTAGCGAGTTGAGTAAACGAGGATACAAAGTTGTTTATGAAACAGTGCGAGAATTTGTGGAAGGCGAGCTGGAGAAGGGACGGACGCTTGACGATATCCGCTCTGACGGAAAAACATTCCAGCGCAGTTTGATACCGCGCAAAAAAGAAATCGAAGAAAATCTTGATCCTGATGTCGTAGTATTTTTTGATCGGGCAATGCCTGACAGCATTACTTACTACCGCTCAGTGGGACTGGATCCTGAAGAAATAATGCATTTATGTACCGCAAACAAGTATGCACAGATTTTTTTACTGGACAGGCTGCCGACCAAAAAAGACGAGGTCCGCAACGAAGGAGATGACGAAGCCGCTAAGCTGGAAGCACAGCTTGAGGCTGACTACAAGCTTTTAGGCTACGACGTGATTCGTGTTCCACTGATGCCTGTGAAGGAAAGAGTGGAATTTATTTTGCGCAATGTATCCGGTGGGACTGGTTAATTATTTAACTGAAGCCAGTTCTTTGATTTTGACTTTATTTTCCAGAACACCAATTTCTGGCACTTCAAGAGTGATCACATCACCGTCTTTGAGCCAGGGCAATTTAGCAGGCTCAAGCTCTTTGCCGGTGTTGGGATCCATTTTGGCTGAATGTTCAGCAATGCAACCATTTCCGACTGTGCCAGAACCAAGCAAATAACCCGGTTCCACTGCAATGTTTTGATTAGCGAGCCAGGAAATAAGTCTGGGGAAACTCCAGGCGCCTTTTGCATTGGTGTTTGGATTGGTATGATAAAGACTTTGATAATTGGAGCGGCTGCGCTCTTCGCCGTTCACTTTCAAAATCATGTCGAACTTGAACAAACCGTTTTCGTCCATTTCAAGTTCTGAAGCTTTGACCAGTTTGGGTCCAATAGAGTTGCCGATGATGAATTTGCTGTTTGACGGTCCCAGTCCTTGCATGTCTTTCATTTGCACATCGCGGGCGGACCAGTCATTGAGGATGGTCACATAACAGTGATCTTTGATGAATTTGATCGCTTCGGCTTCGGTTTTAGGCATGCCGCGCTCGGCTACATAAAGACCTATTTCAAATTCATAGTCGGGTGCTTTGATCCAGGAAGGAATGGGCACTTCATCGCCGGGTCCGAAAAGCTTTTCAGCCTGGATGTCGGTCATATAGTAGGAGGCGTGCTCATACCAGCCGGGCCAGATTTGTACGCCGCGCTTGTCGCGGATTTGCTTGACATGGGTTTCAAAGCCCAGAAAATCGATGATGGCGCGAGGCTCAGGAACCGTGGTTCCAAGCAGGCTGACGGTCTTTTTACTGGCTTGGTAAAGCATGCACAAAATCTCCCGATTTATATGGGTGTGATAGAGGAGCATAGTTTATCATATATGTTTTGTGCGGCTAATCAGAGGTTAAGATCGATATGGAGCATTCACCGGCATTCGTTAAATTGGTTGAAGAGATTCTGCCTCAGGTGACAGAGATTAGCGCCCAGGAAGTGCATTCACAGCTGGGCAAGAATGCTTTCGTGCTTATTGACGTGCGTGAAGATAACGAGTATGAAAAAGACCATCTGCCAGGCGCCAGGCACATGGGTAGAGGTATTATCGAGCGTGACATCGAAAAAGCCGTTCCAGATAAAAATGAAAAACTGGTTTTATATTGTGGTGGCGGCTATCGCTCGGCACTATCGGCGGTGAACCTGCAAAAGATGGGTTATACAAATGTACTCTCCATGGCTGGTGGCATCCGGGGCTGGAGAGAGTTGAACTATGAACTGGAATAAGACTCTGGTTCTGGCAATTTTGTTTTTGATCGGTTTGCCTTGTTTCGCTCAGCCAGCCACAATTTACGATTTGTGGTTCATGCGCGGTAAATGGCTCGCAGATTTAGGCGACAAGTCATTTGTGAGGGAAGAATGGACTAGAGAAGATGATAAAACATTGACCGGAAGTTGTTTGTTTATGGAAGATTCTGCGCCTGCAACTAGCGAAGCAATGAGAGTCACTGAAACAAAAGACGGTATGATTCTAACTATTAAACACACAAAGAAAGACGGAACGCCCTGGAATGATGAAGACGAAGCAGGAAATTTGCGCTTAGTCGAATACGACCTCACTCACGCGGTTTTTGACAATGGCAATGAGAAAAATCGGGTGAGGATAACTTATACCTGGAAAGAAGACTTGAAATTATTTACTGAGGTCGAAGTTACAAAAGACGAAAAACAGAAAAGGTTTTCTTTCGACTACATACGGGAAGATCCGGAGTCAACTGCGCCTTACTGGACCTCCTTTACTGAGCCATATTTCACCTTTGACGACAAGAAGGAATTGCCTGAACCTTTTAAGTTTCCTTGGGAAGATAAATCAGGATACGGTTCTAATGGTTGGTATTTACCTAAAGATGTCAGGGCTAGATACTCGGTGTACGACTTAATTGCCGATCCTCCATGACAAAAAACAATCCAAACATCGCATACTGGGACGAGCTGGCTGAGATTCACGAAACATCTGAGTTTTACGATGTCGAGGCGTTTCTTGCAGGTGAAAGTGCAACTAGTCTGCAAAAAATAGAACTGGATGCATTAGGTGATGTGCAGGGAAAATCAATGCTCCACCTGCAGTGTCATTTTGGAATGGATAGTTTATCCTGGGCAAGACTTGGAGCAAAAGTAATCGGTGTTGATTTTTCGTCTAAAGCAATAGAGATTGCAAACAAGCTAAAAGATAAAACCGGCTTGGAAGCACGATTTATAAAATCCGACATAAACAGTTTGCCAGATAAGTTAAATGAAAAGTTCGACATCGTATTCACTTCATATGGTGTCTTAGCCTGGTTGCAAGACTTAAATAAATGGGCTGAAGTCATTAGTCATTTTCTGGCACCCGGCGGCACTTTCTTCATAGTCGATCATCACCCGCTGGCATTTGTTCTTCACGAAAAGAGCACACCTGAAGATATGAAAATCGGGTACTCCTATTTCGAAAACGAAACTTTGACTTTCACAGACGAATATTCTTATGCAAGCGGCGAAAAGAAGATAAAACCAATCGCTCACAACGAATGGCATCATCGCATAGAAGAAATCATCAATCCGCTTATTGCAGCCGGTTTGACGATAACATCTTTCAATGAGCATAAAGAAGGTATGTTTCAACAATTCCCCTGGATGACCCGGAAAGTTGACAAATACTGGCACTCACCGCAAGATGCTCTGGCGATGCCGATGCTCTTTTCTATTAAAGCGACCCGGCCTTTTTAGTCTGCGGGCTTGAGTCTTCCATTTTCTCAAACAATTTTTTCAGTTCGTCCATTTCTTCTGTGGATAATTCTTCTAAATTGATATATTTGTTTCGAGCCGGACGGTGTGAGCGAATCAGCTCGTCCAATTTTAAATGAATGGCTTCTGTATCCCGATTTTGCGTATTTTGAATTAAGAACACCATCAGGAAGGTGACGATTGTAGTTCCGGTGTTTATCACTAATTGCCAGGTGTCGCTGAAACTAAACACAGGTCCGATGAGTGCCCAAAAGAGGACCACTATAAGTGCCACTAGAAAAGCAACCGGGTGCCCGACAATTTTTGATGCTTCCTTAGAAAATGTAGTGAACCACCGCATTGTTCAGTCCCTCTGAGCCGCTGTCAAGCCATTGCATAGCATTTTTGCCCGGGTCGTATGCTACGAAAATAATTGGACGGATTCGGGGGAAAATCAAAATGGTATTTAAAAATTGCTTTCATGCCTTGCTTTCAATGGGTTTAATTGCTGCCATGGCAGGCTGTGGGTCCAACATTGATAAGCAATCGTCAGAAAATAAAGCAGATATAGACAGACAAAAAGACATTCAAAAAACAGTGGTGGAGAATCATGCCGATTCTCTTAAAGACAATATTGATGCCAATGCCAAGGCACGTTTGAATGAAATTGAAATAAAGCAGGAAAATCTGGAAGCCCAGAAAGACGCTTTGCAAGACCAGAAGGGCGAAGTGAAAAAGCTTGCTGAATTGCAGAAAGAAAATGTAGACAAACAGCTTGAATTTTCCAAGAAAACGATAGATCGTAACGCCAGTGTTGCCAAAGATGCTCAGGATCAGTTTGTGCGGCAAGCAAAGGGCGAATAAATATAAAATCAAAGATTAACTTTTGAGATTGGCACCTCATTAGCGTCATCGGCTTAGAAAACCTATGCTAACTTTCTTGAGAAGGTCCAAATGTTCATCTAAATAGGATGATTCCAGATAAACCGTTTCTGAATCTAAGAGTTGACGGCGAAAACGACGTCATCATAGTAAGGCGCCGAACCAAACAGTTCGGGCAGCTTCTGGGCATGGCTGAGACCGAACAGACCAGAATCGCCACTGCTGTGGCTGAAATTGCCCGCAACGCATTTCAGTATGCCGGAGGAGCTGAGGTCATCTATTTCCTGGATGACGGCGCCAAGCAGTATTTCGGTGTCAGCATCAAAGACAAAGGTCCAGGCATAGACAATCTTGAGTCTTATCTTTCAAGCGACCCCAATTTGAACCGCGGGCTGCAAGGGGCAAGAAGTCTGGTGGATCGTTTCGACATAGATTCGGACCAGAATGGGACTGTAGTTAATCTGCGCATGCTGCTCAGCTTGGGTACTCAGACTTTTACGACAGATGAAATCCGTGAGATTGGCGAGTCTTTCAGCAAGCCGGCAGAACAGACACCCATTGATGAAGTGTATTCACAGAACAAAGAGCTGCTTGAGATTCTCACTCAGTTGCAGGCTAAACAAGATCAGATTGAAGAATTGATGTTGAGAGAAAAGGAATTGAACTTTTCGCTCAACAATCAGGTTCAAGCGCGTACCAACAATCTTGAAAGTGAAAGAGACAACGCCCTGGAGGCAAATTCTCTCAAATCGCAATTCGTTTCCAATGTTTCACATGAACTGCGCAGCCCCCTTTCCAGTGTGGTGGGGCTGGCCGAGCTTCTGGCCACTTCCAATCAATTGAGTCCTGATGATTCCGGGCGGGCAATGAATTTGCTTGACTGATCCAAAAAAGGGGTGGCCATTTTAA
>CAZEQP010000096.1:0-8434 GCA_964514345.1 uncultured Candidatus Obscuribacterales bacterium | reverse complement strand
CAAGATTGAACTCAACCAAAGAACTTGAACAAGAACGCTTTCTTGATTATCTGGCTAAAAGCACGACTGCAAAGCAGAACGCTTTATATCAAGAAAACGCTGCGGCGAGTGCTGCAAAGAGCATTGAATCTTCTGAACGCCCTGTTGCCGAAAAACCGGTTAAAAGACCATTTAAATCCGCAGGACCGCTATTGAGCATCGCTTTGCAAGAGATCATGGCAGATACTTCTGCAGTCCTGGATTTTTCACCTCCGCAAACACTTACCCCGCCCCCGCCTCTGACAACTAGGCGCCAATCCAATGTGTATTTATCTGAAGACACTTTGAATTGCGCTCCTTCTAAGACCAATTTTCGCAACGAAGATCTTTCTTGCGGCGGCAAAATAATCAAAGACATGCTGGGAAGAGTACTTTATGTGAGATCTCAGCGTGGTATCGCACTTAGTTACACCTACGATCCGCAGGGACGGCTGGTTTACTGGATGCGCACCGACGGAGAAGGGCATGTGCATTCGATTGGCGAATGCAATTACGAGAATCTGATTGAAAACAAAGACAAAATAGTAACTGTGCGCGACGGCTCAGGCAGAGTTTTTGCTCAAGGACACTCAGCCTCAATTTCCCCCGACGGGACATTGACCATCAGAAAACTGGATGGACAATACTGGAGCATAGACATCATCCGCGAAATACATGTGGAAAGACGTCTTATAGATCGCAGCGATGTCAAATGGAATTTCGTCACCGCTCTGCTGGCCGATGACGGATTCCGGCTTTCCAGCAAATTTCAGGTTCATCAAACCAACGATATGACCAAATTCCGCTTTTACGGCAGAGATGGATCTGTGGTTCAGTTCAACAGCGAAGAAGCGCTGGCAAGCAAACAACCCGACTCTGTTTATCCCGCCGCTTCGCGCGATATAGATTCAACCTTTCAGTACCGGGATGGCATGAAGGCAAGAACAGCCTGGGATGCAGTATACGAGTACTATCCTCTTTTCATTTCAAACAAAACCAAAGTTTAATTCGGAGAAAATTTGTTCTATGAGTAAAGCCACAAGTCAAAAAATAGTCTTCGGCACCGACGGCTGGCGTGCCATCATCGCGGAAGACTTCACTTTTGCCAATGTGGAGAAAGTGGCGTATGCAGTGGGTCTTTATTTACAGGACAAACATAAAAAATCTCTCGACAGATCGACACCAATCCTGATTGGTTACGACACCAGATTCATGGCCGACAAGTTTGCCGAAAGAGCGGCTCTTGTTCTCATGGCCATGGGAATTCCTGTGAAAGTGGCAAGCCGCGACGTGCCCACTCCCTGTATCGCCTGGGCCACCCAGCACGAAAAAACCCACGGTGCCTTGCAAATTACGGCCAGTCACAACCCGCCTGAATATTGCGGAATCAAATATATTCCCGAATACGCCGGACCGGCCACCGATGATATAACCGCCTCAATCGTGACTCAGCTTGCTCATGTACCTGAATCAATTCCCCTGAGCAAAGACGAAATAAAACACTTCGACCCTCAGCCACCATATCTGGCGGCAGTGTCCGAACTAATCGATTTGAAAAAAATCGGAAACGCCGGACTGAAAGTAGGTTACGACGCACTCTACAGCACCAGCCGCGGTTATCTCGATCACACTCTCAAACAATGGGGAGTGTCGGTGCGAGTCCTGCACGACTGGCGCGACCCGCTGTTCGGCGGCGGAATGCCCGAACCTAAAAAAGAGTATTTGCGCGACTTGAGCGGCATGGTGAAAAACGAAAAGCTTGACGTCGGTCTTGCCACCGATGGTGATGCCGACCGTTTTGCCGTTATAGACGAACAGGGCAATTACCTTTCTCCCAATCAGCTTCTTTGCCTGCTTACGCAGCATCTGGTGAAAAACCGGGGCAAAAAAGGAAAAATAATCCGCACTGTTGCCACCACACATTTGCTGGATCGTCTGGCCGACAAATACGGTCTTGAAGTAGTTGAAACTCCTGTCGGATTCAAATTCATCGGCGAAGAAATGCGTAAAGGCGATGTGTTGATAGGTGGTGAAGAATCAGGCGGACTGTCTTTTATTGGGCACATTCCCGAGAAAGACGGCATCATGGCCAATTTGCTTTTAGTGGAAATGATCGCTTTTGAAAAGAAACCTCTTTCTCAAATCTGGCTTGATTTGCAAAAAGATGTCGGCTTTGAATTCACCTATTTGCGAGCCGATTTGCGTCTCAACGACCATACTCAAAAAGGACTGATGGAAGCCCTCACCGCAGGTGAAACGATCAAAAAACTGGGCGGGCAGACTATAACCAGAGCCGGACGCAAAGACGGTTTGAAACTTTATATCGACGACAACACCTGGTTGTTAATAAGACCCTCCGGAACCGAACCATTAATTCGGCTTTATTTTGAAGGACCGTCCAAGGAAAAACTGGAAAAAATCGCTGCCGATTTTAACGCCCAGGTGCAAGACATTATTGCCAAAATCGAAAAATCGGTGTCTACTAGTTCTAGCAGATCTAAAGATGCTGCGATTAAGGTGTGAATTGGTCGAAGGTAAGAGTTGAATTTTCCCAATATCAAAAACAAACCAGCTCAAATTCTGGACCCCAAACAGCTTTTGATTTTGATCATTACTGTTTTTGCTCTCTGGCAGGTGGGCCGCTCCATCCAGACAAGCATAGCCAGACAATTGTTTTTGCAGAAACAATCCCAGCACTTAAAAACAGCCCAGAAACAGGCAGAAGATGTCAACAAAGAGTTGCGCGACGGTCTTGCCAATTACCGTTCATCTACAGGGCTTGAGCGCCTGGCACGCGAAAGGCTCAATTTAGCCGGTGCCGATGAAGTTATAATCAGGCTCAGCAAGTAATAAATAGATAGAATTCTATTTCAATGCAAAATAAAAGCCTCTGGTATCTGGGCGTTTCATGCTTTCTTTTATTTTTTATCGGGTTGGACAGCTTTCCATCCATAGATCCGGCTGAAGCATATTATGTAGAAGCTGCGCGCGAGATGGTGGAACTGGGTAATTACATCGTTCCTCATCTCAACTATCAAGTTTATTTTTCCAAACCTATCATCACTTTCTGGCTCATAGCCGCCGCCTACAAAATTCTGGGAGTGTCTGAACTGGCTTCACGCCTGCCTTTTGCTCTTTTATCCACCGGCATGGTTCTTTCTGTTTATCATTGTGCGGGTAAACTGTTTCAGGCAAGAGCAGGATATTTGGCGGCATTATGTCTTGTCACCTCTCCTTTATTTTTGCTTGTATCGCGCATTTCGCCTGTCGACATTGCCTTTGCTTTCAGTCTTGAACTGTCCATTTTAGCTACAGCCATGACACTTGAATCAAAAGGGAAGATCTGGTCCTATGTAATCTGGGCATCACTGGCGCTGGGACTGCTTTCCAAAGGTCCGGCCATGCTTGTTTTGTACGGAGCGTCAATTGTCTTATTTTTATTCTGGCGCAGGCCAAGCCTGTATCAACAGGAAGAATGGCTTAAACAACTGAATGTGATACCAGGCCTGCTGGTATTTTTGCTCATCGCAGTGCCCTGGCACTGGGCGGTATATAAAGCCACAGACGGGCTTTTCCTCAAAGTATTTTTTCTCTACGAAAATTTCGCCCGTTTTTCCGGACATACCAATATGGGGAAAATGTCCTGGTGGTTTTATATCCCCGTAATACTGGCGGGATTTCTTCCCTGGATAGTTTGTTTTCCATTTTGTTTTCTGGATTATTTCCGCAAGAAAGAAGTCTCCATGCAGCTCTTCCTCTCTTTTATAGCCACTACTTTCGCTATTTTCAGTTTGTCCGGAACAAAACTAATCACATATATTTTGCCTGTCATTCCCCTGTTTGCCATCATAGTTGGTGTCTTTCTCGACCGCTGGCTAATCAAGGCATCGGATTACGGAAAACATATAACTGCCATTCTCCTTTTCCTGGGATTCATCGCCATAGCCAGTTTCACCGGCGTTTTCTACTGGCTCCAACCTTCTACACTAGCCGACAACTGGAAGTATGCCGTGTCCGGCGCCAGTATTATATGTGGTGCAGTGTTCACCACTGCCATCTGGAATTATTTGAAAAACCAAATCGACCAGGAAAAGTTTCTCAATTATTCTCTGGCGGCACATATCCTCTATTTAAGCCTGATTTGCCCGGTTTCATTTTATGTTTTCGGCAATAAAATGCAGCTTGACTTGAAAAACACCGTGGTGAAAGCATCTCAAATGTCTGACCGTATATCGCTTTTCGGTGAATTTATGCCTTCTGCTCCCTTTTATGCCAGAAAACCGGTCAATTGTTTTTTCAACGCCGACCAGATTGTCGCCTCAGACGGCTCACCTGAGGCTCAAACCCAGTTACTGATCGTTAAGGACAAAGACCTTTCCCGCCTTACCGCCGCCCTACCCGGCTTGAAGCTGGAAACGGTGCAGGATGCAGGGGTTTGGCATCTTTACAAGACCCCCGGATACATGGTAACTTGTTTGCCGACCCTGGAAGATGTATTCAAAGACCCCAAAGTGTTCAACGACCTCATTACAAAAGGCTCTCCAGTCGGTCCCCTGACAGTTCCGGCGGCAGCAGGAAGAGCATTCAAATCTCAAAAATGAAATACGGCTCAACATCAAGTTTTACTCACAAAGTTCTGGCAGTCTGCTTGTTGAGTCTGCAGGCCTTGCCTGTGGCAGCCCTTCCCAGCAGAGAAGACCTGCCCAATTTCCACCAGGTCAAACCATATCTTTATCGTGGCGCCATGCCCAGCCCCGAAGGCATCAAAGCATTGAACTCAATCGGAGTCGACACCATAGTCGATTTTAGAAACGACCCTCTGGGAGTGGCACTTGAATCGCATGTTGCACGTACGCTAAATATGCGCTACATCAATATCCCTACAGGAAACGCTCCTCCAAGCCAGAAAAAAATAGCGGCTTTTCTAAAAGCGGTGGACGAAACAAAAACACGCAATGAAAAAACCGGCAAAGGAGCAGTCTTTGTGCACTGTCACGCCGGCTGCGATCGCACCGGGTTTTATGTAAGCATGTGGCGCTTATTCTCGGACAGATGGGCACCGCCTGTAGCCTTTTTAGAAATGCTCAGATACGGATTTATGATCCATCGCTGGAAATTTCCAGTCACATCCGACCTTGAACAATTCTCCAAACCAAATACACTGGCGGCAAAACAATCGGACATATGAAAGCTCAAAAACACGTATACCTGGTGGCAATGTTATGGCTGCTGGCTTTAACACCGTCCATCGCACAGGGCAACTGGTCCAAGTTTTCTCCTCCTGCAGGCGATTTCAGCATTATGATGCCGGCTGGTGTGGAAGAAAAACTTTCATTCAACAAAGACGGCACCAAAACACTTGAATATGTAAGCAAAGACGGGCAGGGGCATTACAAAGTAAGCCAGGGTATCGCAGTTGTAAAAGACGCACCCAGAGAAGACCTGCATAAATTTGTCTCTGAGGGTCTGCAAAAAACAGCTCAGAAAAAGAATCAACAATTCAATGTGCAAGAACCTGTTCAAGTCTCAGGAAAAGGCTGGAGCGGAGATAGAGTAGACTCCACCATTGGTGATACCAACCTCACTTTTGTAAAAACTCTGAGCGAAAATAAAGACGTGGAATACACTCTCAATTTCACCGGTCTTACAGGCAGCAAGATTTCAGAAGACTTTGTCAAATCCTTCGAGGTAGATCCCTCTGTTGCATCAAAAGCTCATCCTGAGCCGCTTAAAGGCAGTCAAACACAATTGAGCGGTCAAGTGTTTGGCAAGTGGGTAATAGGCGCCCTGGTGTTGTTCAGCTTAATTACATTCGCCGTCATTCAGGTTTATATGCGCATTAGACAGAGCGCAGTAGAGGCTGGTGGCAAATAATATTCTGCCAATTCAGGATTTTGTTCTTGAGTTATTTTTGATCCATGGGTACAACAAGCAAAAAGCCTCTCTGTAAAAATAAACTCCCGGTGTAGTGTGTTTAATAAAAAACACTGCCAGGACTTGAACCACCACTATCACAAAAATTGCTGCTAACGCTTTCATGTTTGTTATCTCGGATTCAATATCTCAGACCAATAGGGAAAACAAAGCTCATATCCAGCAAACAAAAAAAACTGCAGTGGTATAAAAAACAGAACTACAAAGCCGACTAATTGAAAATACTTAGTCTTTGCTTCAGATGCCAGTTTCCACTTCAAAAACAAAACAATTCCAATTACTTGCCAGACAAATAATCCCAGAACTATTAATCGAACAACAGGGGAACTAAGCAACACGTTTGCGTTGAACTCCATCACGTTCAACACGAATAACATCGTCAACTGACAAACAATGCTCGCGATTGAATATTGAATCTTGTCGCTGCGGGTCATTATGTGTCACCCCTTGACGCACGCATACATTTGTATGTATGCTCTGGATATGGAAATCATTGAAGTTCAAGCAAAATCAATATTGACCCCCCAGCACACTGGGTCTTTGTCCGGGCATTATGACTATTCCCTTAATCCATATGCCGGCTGCGCTTTTGCCTGCAGCTATTGTTACGTGCCTAAATTTCCCAGCAAAAAAGACCGTCAGCCTCAGGAGTGGGGAGGCTGGCTTGAAGTTAAGGAAAACGCGCCTCAATTAATTAGAAAAGACCGGGCTAAAGTTTTTGGTTCATCCATCTTTTTTAGCTCGGCCACAGACCCATATCAGTACGCAGAGCTTAAATACAGACTGACACGCCAATGTTTGAGCGAACTTCTGCATTATCATCCGGGAAAGCTTACACTGCACACACGCAGTCATCTCGTACTGCAAGATCTAGAACTGTTGAAGAAATTCGACCGCAATGTACTTTCTGTCGGGGTCAGTTTTACCACTAATGACGATACCATCAGGCAAGAGTTTGAACCTAAAGCCCCAAGCATTCAAAGACGTATGGAGCTTATCAAAGCCCTGCACCAGGCTGGAATTAGCGTGACCGCATCCATCGCGCCTATACTGCCCTGTCAGCCGGATGAACTGGTGAGTTTATTAAAGCCTTATGTAAACAAGCTCTGGGTGGGCACTATGAATTATCCCGAAATAAATAACAGGCCGGATTTGCTTGAAAAATACAAAGATTTTTTCACTCCCTTGAATCAGGGGGTAATTGCCGCCTCAATCAAAAAGCAATTCAGTGCTTAGTTTTTGACTTAACCGTCTTTAGATTTTTTGCCTTTGGCAATTGATTTTGTCTGGCTTTTTTTAGCTGAATCAGACGGGGTCTCTGTTTTAGCCTTCTCCATCTTTTCCAGATTGGCCAGAGCTTGTTTGTAAACGGCTACATCCGGTTCGGGCGGTTGATTAGCCAGAGCGGTGTGCAGGACTTTTTTGGCTTCTTCTTTTCTGCCTGTTCTGTACATCAACTCAGACAGATTTGCCACTGTTCTTAAGTTGAGAGGCTGAACTGAAAGTATTCTGCGATAAAGTGTTTCCGCCGCTTTCACGTCTTTTTCGTCTTCTTTAACCACTGCCAGGAAATACATGGTGCCGACATTTTTGGGATCTATGGCAATCGCTTTATTCAGCAATCCTCTGGCTTCTTCTCTGTCCTTGCCCTCGTTTCGCGACCAGAGACATTGAGCCAGATTGTTGTAGGTGGAAATGAATTTAGGGTCGGCTGTGAGAGCGTCTCTATATTCAGGAATTGCCATGCTCAGCATGTTTTGGGTCTGCAGCATAAAGGCATTGTCAAAATGGGGCGGATTCTTCTGTTTGTCAGATAGTTTTTGCAGTGAACTTTTATCTTTTGCCCCTTTTGGGTCTTTAGACTTTGTTTCAGTGGGCTCTTTAGTATCTGTTTTTACAGCTGCCTTGTTTTCGGCATCTTCGGCATGGACAGCCGAAACTGACCACGATCCAAGGAGGAGAGATAAAGCTGTTGCCGTCATCAAAAAAGTCTTTGTCATTCGCTTTACATCCCCCTAAAATATTCAAGGCGCCAGTTTTAAAGGCTACAATAGTACCATTATCGTCCAGAGCAATTCTGACACGGTTTCAATAATGCCCGACTCAGCTTCATCAACCAAACGGCAACCCACCTCGTTTTTGACCCGCATGACGGACAATCTCAAGTGGCAGTCCTATCTCCCCAAGCCTCAAGACTTGAAAGGTCTGAGGAAAAGTTTAACTGCGGATCTGGAGAGTGTTCCAGCCTTGAGTGACACCGGGCAGGTGCTTAATGTTTTTGAAAAAATCGACGACGACAAAAGCCTGGCGCGCGAAGACAAAGAACTGATCTGGGATTGTCTTGCCATGGTGCGAGACATGTACTGGCGTCTGGAACAAGCTGATGAGCTGAATACCGGCTATCAGTGGAATATGAACTGGAAGCACACCCGTGCCGAACTGGACCAGGTGTATGATGCTTCCAATGTGCTGAAACTGACTG
>CAZEQP010000095.1:0-8491 GCA_964514345.1 uncultured Candidatus Obscuribacterales bacterium | reverse complement strand
AAACAGTTGATAAAAACTCAGGCATTGAAATTGTGGTGATAGGCGCTTCCACAGGCGGTCCAACAGTAATTCAAACCATTTTGAAAGAGCTACCCGAAAATTTTCCGGTGCCTGTGGTGATTGCCCAGCATATCGCTCCGGGTTTTCTAGCCGGACTTATGCAATGGCTTTCCAGAACAACTAAAATGAAAGTGGAAATTGCCGATGACCGTCAGAAGCTGAAACCAGGTGGAATATATTTGTGTCCGGAAGGAAAGCAAACCGGCTTTTCATCTCGTCAGAATCTCAAGGTGGTTCAATTTGAGCACCCTTCCAATCTGGCGCCTTCAGTATCATACTTGTTTCAATCAGCCGCCGACGTTTTCGGCAAACGGGCGATTGCCGTTCTTTTAACCGGCATGGGTCAAGACGGCGCCCTGGAGATGCGGCTGATAAAAGAGGCGGGCGGTCTTACCATTGCCCAGGACGCAGAAACATCAGTGGTTCACGGCATGCCCGGCGAGGCTATAAGGATAGGCGCCGTGGACGATGAGTTCATTTTGCCTTCCCATAAAATCGGCTCCAAACTGAAAGAACTGTTGCAATCCCAGGTAACCAAATAAATAGAGTGAAATAAAGATGGCACAAGACATTTTACTGGTCGAAGACACTTTGACACAGGCGATGCTATTCCAGCACTTGCTGGAAAAAAACGGACAGCAGGTAAAACTTGCCCGCTCCGGAGCCAAAGCCCTTGAGCTTCTGGAAAAATTAGAACACCTGAAAGAGCTTCCGGCACTTATTCTTACCGACATAAATATGCCTGAAATGGACGGCTACCAGCTTTGCGCCAAAATCAAAGAAAATCCTGCATACAGCCATATTCACGTAGTACTTTTCGCCTCGGCCACAAAAACCTCCGAAATCGCCCTCATCCTTAATAGCGGCGCCGATGACATCGTTTTCAAAAAATGGAACGAAG
Organism: uncultured Candidatus Obscuribacterales bacterium; assembly: GCA_964514345.1. Classification (GTDB taxonomy): domain Bacteria; phylum Cyanobacteriota; class Vampirovibrionia; order Obscuribacterales; family Obscuribacteraceae; genus Aved-18. The sequence goes on along the minus strand of CAZEQP010000095.1, from coordinate 7,530 downwards.
AGAAACTAGTCAAGAAGCTTAAAACTATTGTCCAGCAAGTATCGCAAGGTTCTATACTCGACCAAAACCGGACTGAACGATTCAGCTTAAACACCCAAATCGGCGGTCAGGACCTGGATGTGAGCTTCACGCCCGGACAGGCACTTGCCATCATGTCATCTCTGTATGAGTTTTTATGTCCTGACTAGCCATGATTTGCCATGTTTAGTGTGGCGTCCTGAGTAACCGGGTACAAATTTTATAAGCGTATGAGCTTTTTACTCACATTGCCCTCTGAAAAGGACGGATTTAAACATGGCAAATGAATGGAACACTCACCTGGACTCGCTCAAAGACAGGCTGTCCGAATTAAATCAGACTGTCGACGACATAAAATCGAAGGTGGAAAAACGTCCCGGTTTGGATGCTGCAACACAAAGCATTGCCGGTCTGATATCCGAGACTGGCGACAAGTCTTTGAACCAGTATCCGGTCGTATTGAGCAACGTGTTGAGCGACTCGGCTATAGGAGCCATTATGCTCAATGCCGAAGGCAAATTTATGATGTTCAATTTCACTGCCCAGCGCATCCTGGGTATCGCCTATGTCAGCCGCATGAGCGGGGCAGGCGATATGGAAAGACAGGAAGAGCCCGCCAGCTTTCTGAGAGCAGACGATTCTTATTTTGAAGAGCGCGAGTTACCCTGGAAAAGAGTGCTCGACGGCGTAGCGGTCAACAATTTTCGTCTGAAAGTGAAAAAAGACGCCATTTCGGATGTGCGCTGGATCAATATCTCAGCTGTACCATTTATAAACGGGCCAAATAACACTCCTGGTGTTTCGGGTGGTGTGGTGTTTCTATTCGATTTTACAGATGAAGTCAATTTGGAAACGTCGATCAATACTTTGTGTAGTGTAATTGCCGGACAAATTTCACAAGTTGGAAATTCACAACGCGAGCTAGAACAACTGGCCAATCAACTGGCTCAAACCGGCATTCAAAAAATATTGCTCGATAAAGGCATTACCCATGCTCCCAGTCCGCAGGCAAGGGCGCCTGAACCAGATATAGCAGTGGCGCCGGTTCCGGACTTGTCACAAAGAGCTCGTTTTCAACCCGAAATAGCCAGAGAAAGAGAGGTCGTTGAAGAGCGAAAAAAGTCTGAAGAGACTCCCGAAGTACTGATCGATAAATTAGCCAGTGCGGCTATCGAACCTCAGGAGTCTGTAATCTCGGAAATTGAAGAGCCGGTTGCAGTCAAAGACAATAACGGTTCTCATTCTACTAAAGATGAAAGCGACGAAGACATCGCCCCCTGGCCCGAAGAAGCGGACGCCGAAGATTTCAACAAACCGCTCTGGGAAGAATATGGCAAGGGTGAAGAAGAAGCTGCTCAGTCCTGGACTAAAAATTTAGATGCAGTAGTTTCTGAAGTTATTGAAGAAAGTCGCGAAACTAAAGAAGAAAGCGAAATCAGCATCGACGAAGATGACAACGACGATGACAATGAAGTCGAAATCGAAGATGATGAAGATCATATAGACACTCAGCCTGTCGAGCTGGAAGAGATTGAATCTAGAGCCGAGATTGAATCTAGAGCTGAAAATGAAGAAATCGAGCTTGAAGTAATTGATGAAGTGCACAGTGAAGCCGAAGTGGTCGAAGAAGTGGAAGAAATTCCTCAAATCGAGCCAACTCTTGAAGCACCACCGCAAAAAGAGCCGGTGCTTGAGTTTGAAACTGAAACTCAAATTGAAGAGACTCAGCCGGAATCCGCTCCGGAGACTGTATTTCCACAAGATGAAGAGCCCCAGCTCGACACCGGATCTTTTGGCAGATATCAGCAAGAAGAGCAAGAATCTCAGCAAGCAGAATCAGAATCAAATAATCAGGAAGAAATCATTCAGAGCGAAAGTTCTCATGTTCAAATCGGAAATGAATTTGACGAGTTTGAACCGATAGATCAAATTCTGTCGTTCTCAGATGACGAAAAGCCGGCCGAGGAGCCTGTCGTTATCGACCAGGAAGAAGAACAATCTGCCCCTGTTCTTGAATTTGCTCAAGACAGCCAGTTTCCTGAACTGCCACTGCCCATAGTGCAAAATCTGGTGGACGAAGCATTCGAACCCATATCTGAAGCGCAAGATTTTCAGGCACCACCGCCTGCACCTTTCCAGCAGCCGGATATGCCTGCCGCCATCCAGCAAAGTTCAGCCGATACATCTGAACCTGAAGATTTTTCTGATGTGCAAAGTCTGGTGCAAAAACCATCACTCAAAGATACTTTGCTTGGCGGAAAGAAAAAACGCAACACAAGCTCATCCATGCACAGAATAAGAGCCATGGGCTCAAGCACCGAACTTGGTGGTGAAGTGCAAGATCAAGATGCCGAACAAGCGGTTGAATACTCGGCAGATGATTCAGAAGCCGATCTCAACATCAAAAAAGTGCTTGTGGTGGACGATATTCCAGTCAATCAGAAATTGCTTTTGCTGCATTTGAGAAGACTTGGCTATGACGCTGATGTGGCTTCCAATGGACAGGAAGCCCTTGATGCTCTGGCCAACAAAGAGTACGAACTTATTTTGATGGACTGCGATATGCCTGTGATGAACGGCTTTGAAGCAGCCGCCCGCATCCGCAGCAACGAGTCTTATTCACACACCCGCATTCCGATTATCGCCCTCACTTCATACGACAGAGAAGGCGATCGTGAGCGTTGTATCGCAGCCGGCATGGACGACTACATCACAAAAGGCGCCAGCCGCAAAGAGTTGAAAGAAGCGATTAAACGATCTGTAGTTTCTGCTCGTGAAAAAGGACAAGCTCAGTCGGGAGAATTCAATCTGGATGATATTCAGGCAGACATAGCGCCTCTTGACATTAAGTCTATGCTCAAACTTTACGGCAAAGAAGAAGTGGAAGAAATCAGCCGCTTGTTCTTGAGCAATATGGGGACATATATCGAATGCATGCAATTAGCTATAGATGAAAAAGACGCCGATTCTGTCGTGCATTTCGCCAACGCAGTCAAAGGTCCCTGCGCCGCTCTTGGAATGAAACTCATGACCAGGCTGACAACAGACATAATTCAATACTCTGAAGCCAAGGACTGGACTCAGGTTCGAGTTAAATATATGCGCCTGAAAGCAGTCTTTGTCCAGACCAGAGAAGAACTGAAAAAGGTCTGCCCCGATGACTCATTACTGGCAAAATAATCATGACTTCATCTGGAACCCTCATAAACATTCAGGAACTGGAAGACGAGTTTGACGTTGAAACAGCCAAAGAACTTGCAGGCGCCTTCTTAGAAGATACCAATAATATTGTGGGCAAAATCCGGGAGTCTCTGGAATCCGGCAATTCTGACGCCTGCCGCCGCGACGCTCATATGTTAAAAGGATGTTGCCGGGTGATAATGGCACTCAAATGTGAAAAAATAGCATCTGAGATTGAGGGTCTGGCAATGAGCGGAAATCTCGAGGATGCCAAGAATCTATTGCCTGAATTAAGTTTAGCCTTCACCGAAACCGAGGAGTTTTTGAGGCACTACCTGGAATGAACTTTTTAGAGTTGTCGGCTTTGGCACTAAGTGTAATATCCATCAGCGTAGCAGTGGCATTATACGTAGTATCAAACAAGCGCAACCAGAAAACTTACGAAGAAATTTCCAAAATGCGCCAGGACTTAGTCAAAAGTCTTGAAAGCATGCAGAAAGAATTGAATAAAAAAGTTGGCACCACCACTTTCCATCAGCTTGCGTCACTGACAGATCTTCTGAAAGAAACTCAGGACGAAGTGACCAAAAAGTTCGATTCTATTCAAGAGAATCAAGATCTTCAAGCTATCCCGGCGCCAAAAGAAGAGACAAAAGCGACAGCAAAGAAAGAACCAGAACCCGCACCACCGGTGCTACCAGGCACCAACGCACCGGACATCACCACTGCCCCTGTGCCGCAAGATGAATTCTCCTCTGCTGTTCGTCTAATATGCCAGCCTGCAGGAAGCGCCGGACGCACTCAAGGGCAGGCTAAAGTTATCGCCGCCATCTCCAAAGAAATCACAGTCGATGGACGTGAGCGCATCAGCGCAAATTTTTTACAAACAGCCGAATCTCAATTTGGTGATGACACCGACCAGTATTACAGTATGCTCGATGAACTAACCGACCAGCTTCTGGAGCGCAAAATGCTCGAAGAAGCTTGTCCTTATGTGCTTAGAGCTTTCAGATTGACTTTGAACAATCCTCAATCAGATCCATTCAGACGAATGCTTGGACGTATAAAAGCCCTTGCCGAGCAGCTTGTGGAAGTAAAAAAATTCGACGCTGCAGACGAGCTATATCAACAGTCTCTGGCATCAATGGAAAAATTGAAAGACCCACCCAAAAAAGCCATCATCGGCTTGTTGAGAAAAACAGGCGCTTTGTGCGCACAAATTGAAGACTACGAAAAATCGGAAGCCGCGCTGCGAAGAGCTTTGCGTATCACTGAAGTCCTGTTCGGCGAAGAACACCCTGAAACACTTAACTTATTGATGCAGCTCGGACACTTAATCCGCAAAGCCGGACATTTTGAAGAGACTGAGCACATTTATAAACGAGTATTGGAAATCAGATACAAAATCTTGGGCTCAGAACATTTAGACATAGTCGAGTCGCTTGTCGAATTAGCCAAATTGTCCGCCTTGCAAAACAACAAAGTGGAAGAAGAAATCTACAAAGAAAGCGCAGTGGAAACAGCCAAAGCCATCTACGGTGACGATTCTCCACACGTTACCGAATTGATGAAAGTGATAAACGAATCGCAGAAGCAGGCACCTTCATTGTGAACTACAAAAAGCTATTACCCGGAGTAGGCGACATCGTTTTCTTCATGGTAGCCTGGCTGACTCTTTTTGCTTTGCCCTATCTTTTATTCACCGACGGCTCCACCGGCTGGCACATTGTTTCAGGCATGCATATTTTAGAAAAAGGTTTCACCCATACAGATCTTTTTTCAGCTCATTTTGTCGATCGTCCCTGGGTAGCTTATGAATGGCTGTTTGACCTTATCTCCGCATTTTTTGTCAAAATGGGCGGAGTTCCCGCACTTGCAGTTTTAATTGCTTCCACTCTAGCTTTAACTTACACACTTTTGTATGACCGCTGCCGGCAGGTTGGTGCCGGAATTTTAGTTAGTTTCTGTCTTATTGTGCTTGCCATGCTTGTTTCTATCATGCACTGGCTTGCCCGCCCGCATATTTTTGAATTGTTGTTTCTGTTTATTTTTGTTTGCGAACTGGAAAATTATTTCCGGTCTACACAAAATAAAAAACGAATTTATATAATACTGCCTCTCACAATGCTTTTCTGGGTCAATATGCATCCGTCATTTGCCCTGGGCATTGTAATAACAGCTATTTATGCTCTTTTCAGTTGGACTAAAAACAAAGACAAAACTCCGGCTATACTCACCGCCTTGCTTGGATTAGTAACTTTGATAAATCCATCCGGCATTGGTTTGCACGTCTATATTCTTGAATATTTGAAAGGTCAGCAAATCCTTGCCGCTACCAATGAATACATGTCTCCCGTTTTTCACGGTAATCTACATTCGGCTTGTCTAGAAATTTTATTTGTATTATTCATACTGGGACTTGCATTCAAACCAAAAAATATTTCTGCACCATATCTGGTAGTCTGTCTTTTATCGATTCATCTGGCATTAAGCGCGGTCAGACACATGCCTGTGTGCAGTTTAATTCTGGTGCCCGCTATCGCATCACTGTGGAGTGGAGACCTTTTACCCTGGTTCTCGACCAAAGTGAAAGCTCTCTATGATTTTTCAATGCAAGACAAAGAATGTCATTATCATCTTTTGCCTGCTGCATACTCCCTGATTCTTCTCTTCAATTCGTCTAATTTGAAGAGTGATTTTGATCCAGGCTCTATTCCGACCAAAACAATCGACTATATAAAAGCCAACAACTGGGACCCGGCATACGGACTCAATCTGGATAACTGGGGTGGCATACTAAGATACAAATTAGACAAACGAGTATTTATAGACGACCGAGCCGACTTTTATCCATTTCAATATTATGTCGACTATTCACACATGATGGCCGCAGGTACCGACTGGGAAAAATTGCTGGATAAATACAAAATCGCCTGGGTATTATTTCCCAAAAACAGCCGATTGAGCCAGGCTCTGGCTGAGAAGCCGAACTGGAAATTAACACTTGAAGATTCAGCTGCAACCCTTTATGAGAGGGTCAAGCAATGAAAATAAATGCCAAAATAAAATCATTGCTCGAAATTGTTTTGTTTATTGCTTTTCTTTTCATCAATTATCTTGGTATTGGATTTTTCAGTCAGAAATTTGTCCCTATTCAAAGTTTGCAACAGTCAACTTTCTATATCATTTTCGAGTTTCTGCTTTTTCTTGCCATTGTGGTGGCGATTCTGGCGACTCAAGCAATTTTAAATCCAATGCAAAATGTGCTTGGATTCAAAGAAAAATCCAAACTTTTGACTGATGCGCTCAAGTCTCCTCAGTGGGGCGTTGACTTAATGCTTGGTTTTACCCTAGGTGCTGTTTTTATAACAGTGACTATGGCTCTGGTTTATCTGGGCGGTGGTTACACGCCTGATATGCATATCAATTTGAATTTCAACCTGCTCGTTCCACTTGTATTTTTCTTATTTGTGGGACTCGCGGAAGAACTCATTTTCAGAGGATTTATTTTTCTAAGCGTAGAAAAAGGATTCGGAACAAAAATAGCAATTGTGGTGGCATCACTTTTATTCGGCTTCTTTCATATGGTCAATCAAATCGATGGAATCGGCGAAACATACAAACCACTGGCATGTTTATTCATGGCAATAGAAGCCGGCTTTATGCTCAACGCCGCCTTTTTGATTCGGCGCAGTCTCTGGATTCCTGTAGGCATTCACTGGTCATGGAACTTATTTGAGACTTCTATCTTTGGTGCCAAAGAAGGACAAATAGATTTTCTGCCTTCCCTTTTCACCGGACATTATAATCCGGGATTGTTTCTGCCCGGCTTTCCAATGGGAATGGAATCAAGCTATGTCACGCTTGTTACAGGCTTTCTGACTGGATTGATTCTGTTGAAATACGCGAAATCAACCAAACTCTCGCCACCTGAATCATGAAGCTATCAAAAAACCAAAAGGTTTTTACGACAGTAATAAGGGATGTTTTACTGTCGCTTTAAGCCGCGTAGTTTTTGTGAGCACTAGATCCACTTACAAAATTTTACAGGGGTCGTCAAGGATAAGGAATTCAGGCGGAAAACCTGATGTTGAAAGCCTCTTAAAAAAGAAAGCCTTATGCAGATTATCCGGCAAGCTTGCTCGCGCGTTTTCTTTCAATAAGCACCATCACAAATGAAAGTCCGTAAATGGCAAATACAGCGATACTGAGATTGTGCATACCGGTCCAGATGCACAGATTTTCGAGCAGACCACCGAATGCGACACCAAGTAAATTGGCGGAAAGAAAATAAACCGAATCAGTTGAGTTTTTCAATAATCGTGAAAATAT
>CAZEQP010000094.1:0-8658 GCA_964514345.1 uncultured Candidatus Obscuribacterales bacterium | reverse complement strand
TCCTGGATCATGGTGGGGCTCATTCTATTTATAGTAGTGGTCTGGTTCTTTTATCTGCTCACGCCTTAAAGAACCTATCTGCGTCTTTGCTGACGTGCCTTCTTTTTGGCTTCGGCTTCCTCAGCGCGTTTTTTGGCCCGCTCGGCCGCTTTGCGCTCTTCTTCTTCCAGCTCTTGTTTGACTCTTGGAGCCAGTTCACGCAGATATGCAACCAGGCTACTCAACTCTTTGTCGTTAAGCACTTCTTTGGGCTGGGGAGGCATCATTCCAACCCCCTGCCGTATAAAGGCTTTCAGCCTGTCATCGGCGGGGAAGTGTTCATTGATTTCGGTCAAGGCCGGTCCCATAGCCTTGCGTCCCTGGACATGACAGGAATTGCAGCTCCTGATAAATATTTGTTCGCCGGATAAATTAGTGGTCTGACCTTCTGCCTTGCGTGCATTTTCGGCTTCGACAGCCTGAATTCGCTTCACTTCTTCAGTCATCACACATGAATTCAAGAGGCAGATTCCAAGCACCGCAAAGGTGCAATATATCGAATATGCGACATTCTTGATATCTTTCCCTTTACGACCTTTTAACATAAATCCTGCGATCCGCCTGTTTGAAATACTAACACCAGCCTGTCATGCGCCACTCAGTAGATAAAGAATTACGACTGAACATAGATTTGATTTTAAATACCATGCTTTTCCTTTAACAAAGGGTTTACTTGATGATTGTAAACTAAGTAGTGTAGCTTATTTTGAGGGAGCCCTTACGGGTGGACAACCCAGACGGCAAACCCCAAGAAAGCACATTACATATCTCGAATTATTCCGCTTCCTAATTTATTAGGTCTCGCGAGTCCATCTATTCATCATTACTAGAACCGGCGGTCATTCAATGCAATTAGAGACAAATATGTCAGAACTCAACCAATCCAATATCGACGAAACTGAACTGGCAGGCAACCCAGGCGGTGCCAACCCACCTGTTGAAGAACCGCGCATTATTATTCGAGGCGGCAAGCCCCTCCACGGTGAGGTCCGTATCCACGGCGCCAAAAACGCCGTACTTAAAATGATGGCTGGAGCCCTAATCGCAAAAGACGTCACCGTCCTCAAAAACGTCCCCAATCTAACAGACCTGCACACAATGGCTGCCCTGCTCCGCCACCTGGGAGCGAAAGTAGAAATCGGAAATGGCGAAGTCACCATAGACGCCACCAATATCACAGACACTGAAGCACCATACGAATTGGTCACCAGATTGAGAGCTTCTTTCTGCGTGCTGGGACCGCTCCTTGCCCGTTGTCTTGAAGCCAAAGTTTCTTTGCCCGGCGGTTGTGCCATAGGCGAGCGCAAAATCGATTTGCACGAGCGCGGCTTGAAACAACTCGGCGCTGAAATCAAAGTCGAACATGGTTATGTCACAGCCACAGCTAAAAAACTGACAGGCGCACGCATTTATCTTGATCGCCCCTCAAACGGCGCCACTGAAAATATCATGCTTGCCGCTGTCACCGCCGAAGGCACCACGATAATAGAGAACGCCGCCCAAGATCCCGAAATCTACAACATCGCTCAACTGGTCAATGCCATGGGCGGAAAAATCGAAGGCGCAGGAACTTATCAAATAACCATCGAAGGCGTTCCACAAGAAGAATTGCACGGAGCAGTAGTAGACACCATTCCTGACCGCATCGAAGCAGGTACATTCCTGATGGCTTGTATGGCTACCACAGGCGAAATCATGATGCACGGCGTCAACGCCCAGCACCTATATTCTGTGATCAGCAAGTGCAACGAAATGGGCGCCGAGATTTCAATCTTTGCTCCTGATTCTATGAAAGTAAAATTCGACGGCAAATTAAAAGCAGTCGATGCCACCACTTTGCCTTATCCAGGATTCCCTACCGATTTGCAAGCACCAATCATGCCATTGATGTGTCTTGCCGAAGGCACTTCAATTTTGACTGAAACCATTTACGAAAATCGTTTCATGCACGCCGCCGAATTGCGCCGCATGGGTGCCGACATTTCAATCAAGGGCAATGCCGCAGTGGTCAAAGGTGTTCAGCGCCTGACCGGTGCCGAAGTCAAATCAAGCGACTTACGCGCCGCCGCCGCTTTAATCATCGCCGGTCTCTGTGCCGAAGGCGTCACCGAAGTGACCGAATTGAAGCATCTGGATCGCGGATACGAAAATCTGGAAGCCAAATTCAGAAACCTGGGTGCCGACATCTACCGTCGGTAATCGGGGCTGCCGCAAAACGAGCAGGTCGATCAACCTAATTTAAAAAGCTCAACCGATATCGGTTGGGCTTTTTAAATTAGACCCAAAACCACTGCATGTTTGGCGGCATGTACACATTTATGCGTGCCAGTGTTGCGTCCAGCGATTCTGCAAACTGACTGGACTCTTTCAATATTTTCACGGCTAGAGTAACGGTCAGACATTTGTACTTAATCAGTGACTGCAATCGCAATGCATTAAAGAGTGCCGTTTCGTCAACCGCTTTCATTCGCAACAAAATCCTGCCGAGTTTAATGCCATCATCACTGCTTTGAACCGACAGAGCCTTGTCCAGATTTTCACGCGCTAATATTCCTGCACTTACAAGTAACTCGCCGATTTTGGTTTGCTCTTTTGTTGTTGTCGCGGCAACATTTTTTTCGATTTCTTTTAAATCAGAAACCGCCTGGTAAATATTGACCCCCTGTTTTAAGGTCCGGCGCAAAATGCTCACTGCCATAAAAGGCTTGATGTCTTGATTTGAAATCATCCCCTGCACTTGAACAATAATTTCCATCTGTTCTCTTGTGACTAATCCTTGCTCAAGTAAAATTTGAGAAAGGTCTTTCTCTTTCACTATTTCAAGCTCGCGACACTCAAGCAAATCCATCTCAGAAATAATTCCAGACATGGCAAGGAGATCGCCAAGCGACAATGCGTATGCACGCGGCTGTTTAAAAACACCCTGCTCGAACAATGCCTGCTCAAAACATGTGCTTCGGTTGGCTGCCTGTTTTAGCGCATTGACCGCAGCTTGAAATTCGACCTCATTTTGTTTTATCAGCAAGCAAGCGGTAATTGAAGCAGAAAGAGTTTTCAGATTAATGTCTTTGTTCAAAAGAAGCATGCGCCCTACCAGAATCCCCGTCTGCTGGGAAGTGGTCAGGGCACGAGTAAACTGAGTATCGTTTATCAATCCGGCACTCAAAATAAGCTTAGTCAAAGTATTGCCCAGCGTGTTTACGGCTGTTGTGGTTTTATGCAGATTCTGCAAAATAGAAACTGCTTCTTCCACGTCTATACTTTCGCGACTGGCCAGACGCAAAGCCCGCGAAGCGGCATTAACATTAATTTGCCCCCGCTCCACCATGGATAAAGTCTTCAACACCATTGCAATCGAAGCATCCGGAATCTGACCGGAGATTTGCAAGGCTCTGTCTATAGGAATATGCAGCCGTTCAGAATCGATGGCAACTTGCTCCAGAACCGAAGGGTCAATTAGCCCGGAACCTTTCAAGAGCTCTTTCATCAGTGCATTGTGTTTGTCAGCCATGGCCTGTTCATGCCCTATAACCAAGGACATAAAACCGTAATGTTAAATGCCAAGATTCAGGGTGCGATAACTTATAGCTTCACCAATATCTCCCATTTCGATATTTTCGTGCCCATTTAAATCAGCGATCGTGCGAGCCATCCGAATACAGCGGTCATAAGCCCGGACTGAAAATCCGCCGCTATGAGCCAGACGGACCAGAGCGCCCTTCACATCAGCCGACATCTGACACACTTTATCTATCTGTTTGTGCTTCAGATGAGCGTTGTATACGAATTTGCCGTTAAAAACATTGCGCTGCTTCTGTCTCTCTACAGCGGCATAGACTTTGTCGCGCATTACTTTGCTCCCTTCATGCAAAGGTGGTTGAATCAAAAGTTCATGCTCTTTGAGCCTTTTCACCTCCACTTGCATATCTATGCGATCCAGAATCGGTCCGGACACCTTACTCCAGTAACGCAAAGCCTGCCCGGCTGTGCAGATGCAAGTCTGCCCGCCAATGTCATTTTTGAATCCGCATGGACAGGGGTTGCATGCCGCAACAAGTATGAAAGAAGCAGGGAAAGTCAATGTTTGCATGGCACGCGATATGGTCACACGAGCACTCTCAAGCGGCTGCCTGAGACTATCGAGATGAGTGCGCGGAAATTCTGTAAACTCGTCCATGAACAGAATGCCGTAATGACTGAGCGAAATTTCGCCCGGTCTTGGAGTATGACCACCTCCTATCAAGCCCATAATTGAGGCGCTATGATGCGGCGCTCTGAAAGGTCGGCTCAGAATAAGACCATTGGCTTTGTCCACTTCGCGGGCGATACTATAAAGCTTGGTCAATTCAACCGCCTCCTCATATTCAAGTGGCGGCATGATGCCAGGCAGCCTCTCAGCCAGCATTGATTTGCCCGAACCGGGAGGTCCGACCATCAGCACATTGTGCCTGCCGGCAGCGACAATCATCATCGCCCCTTTTGGCTTGGACTGTCCTTTCACTTCTCTAAAGTCGCAATCTAGCACCGCATTTGATGCCATAGCCTTATATCTATTTTTGGTGGTGCCGCAAACGACTCTCCCATTTTCAGGACACTCCAATATGTTCAACGCCTCTTGCAAATGTGACACCGGATAGACCTTAATGCCGTCCACAAGGGCAGCTTCGGCGCCATTGTCTTCCGGGACTATAATGCCTTCAGCCCCCATATCGCGCGCGCAAATCGCCATCGAAAGCACACCCGACACCGGTCTTACGCTACCGTCAAGCCCCAGTTCTCCGACCATCCATAACTTGGATAAATTATGCGCAGGCAAATAACCAACCGATACTAATAAACCAGCGGCGATCGGCAAATCATAGGCTGGACCTTCTTTTCGAGTGTCGGCAGGAGCCAGATTCACCACCCACTTTTTAGCCGGCGGCAATAAATGATCACAAGACTTGATAGCAGCGCGCACACGTTCTTGCGACTCTTTCACCGCCGCCCCTGGCAGTCCCACTATATTTATTTGTCCGATGCCACCGCAGCAATCGACCTCAACTTCTACTCTATAAGCGTCCACGCCTTGCAGCGCGCCTGAATATACACGTGCAAACATATTTATTGCCTCCGTTTTTGTTCGGACCGTTCCTAAAAGATAATACGAACACAAGAGGCAAAAAGTTCAGCTGGGCCTTGTCAGTTTGTCATTTCCAATTGAGCTTTTTAAATTGGAAATTTACTTTCACACCAAGCCGGGCTAAATACTTAATGAGCAGGTCAACACTGAAATACTTTGTATCGAAACTCATGATTTCGGCAATGCGCGGCTGACTTACTTTCAATTCTCTGGCTGCTTCTTTCTGGGTCCAGCCTTTTTTTTCAATAGTGTCTTGCAGTTTCAGAAGTAGTTCACATCTGGCAGTGAGATTTGCCGATTCTGCATCAGTGAATCCGATATCTTTGAATACGTTGCCACTACCGACTCCTGGTCCAGCACCTTTTTTATTCGATTTGGTAGTTTTTGATTTCGGCATATGCTCTTCTTGCTCTTAGTAGTTCTATTGACGGAGTTTTTTCTGTTTTCTTCTGAAATGCGGTAAGGATATAAACAAACTCTGGAAATTTGGCGACATAAAAGACCCTGAACTCTCCGTGAATGTGGACTCGAAGTTCAACTACTCCATGACCGGTGCTTTCCATAGGCTTCCAATCACTCGGCATTCAGTTGTTTTGAACCAACCACAATTGGCTGCCTATTCTGTCTTTAGTCTCTTCAGGAAAATCCCGAACGCGATCTAATGAATTTCCAAGCCACAGGATCTTTTTCATCCTTCTAGGATTATCCGTGAATTCGTATATTTTTGTCAAGCCAATCACCGACCTTGCACATTGAACGCTCAACTTATAATACGAACGCAAGAGGCAAAAAGTTCAGTTGGGCCTTGTCAGTTTGTAATTTAGCGATCTTCCGCCTGCAGCTCGCTCACAAGCATTGAAATTGTTTTCTCGAGCTCTGCTATTCGAAGCTCCATGCTGCGCGCCCAAGCCGGTGAGGTGACTTTCTTTCCTTCTTCTTTTTCAAGGCGATCTAAAACCCACTCTCTAACCATAGAAGAAACCGGTCGCTTTTTTTTCTTTGATATTGAGTAGAGCCTCTTAATATCAGATCCTTCCAATCGAAAATTGAATTGTCCGCGCTTAGCAATAGATTCCAAAGCCGCCTCGCGAACTTTCTGGTGTCTTTTTTCTTTTTCATTCGAAGTGGACCGAACCATCAGGACTCCTCCCTGTGCTTAACTCGCCAATTAAAACCTGCTCGCGTAGCATGAAATACAACCAGATTCTCGCCAATACTGGTCACGCCAATCTCCAGCATAATTCCATTGTAATCATGACCTACAGCCATTTCCTGTAAGTTCCCTCTCTTGTCTGTATGAATGTCAAACCAAACCGTGTCTTTGGATACATCAGAAAGGACCTGTTCGATCCTCTCAATCGAGATACCGTGCTTGAATGCACTTTTGCGAAACTTCAACATAAAAGCTCCGTACAACAATTGTACAACATAAATCAGTGAATGCGTAGCCCTAACCTATTAGACGACAGGAACGTGCAAAGAGTTCAGTTGGGCCTTGTCAGTTGTCATTTTGGATGGCGAAAGTTCCTTGAAAGACACCACGCCCATGCCTCAGGCGGATAGCCTCGTCTTTTTGAGGCTGTGGTTTTTCCATCATAATATTCAATATCCTGAACAACACCCGAATCAAAAACTGTTGAAATAATGCGTGAAGGATTTTTACCCCAGACTATGTAGCACTTATTTAAACCGGTTGGAACTCCCTCCGCTTTTAATCTGGCAATGTGCATTTGTCCTACTAAGGTCACTTTTTCATTTTTCAGGTCAATCAGCTCAATCGTTGAAGTCATATTCACTTCGGCATCAGACAACTCTTCAGTGGTTTGTCCCCCAAAAACAAGGACATTGCCGTTATTGAGTTTTTTTGCACCATGAAAATATCTTGGAATATTCAGATCAGCAAATTTTTCAAATGACATACTAACCGGATCAAATCTGAGAACGGAAGAAACAGGCTTTCCATCAGTCTTTCCCCCTATTACCAATGCGGTTCCATCATCGAGCGGTACAATAGAACAAAAGTCTAACCGCGGAATTATTTCCTGGCTAAATTTGCTGTTCAGTTCGGAATCCTTGCGCAGAGCTATCACGCTTGCCGATTTGTTCGCCATGGACACAATACTAATTAGTCTGCCATCTTTAAGTTTATTCAGTCCGGTATCGCTTAATCTAGCGGAACGAAAAACGGTTTCGTCATGGGGATACTTTGCAAAGTTAGACGCATAATCATAAACCTGGGGAGTACCTCTTTGCACATCGGTATATAGACAAATACAAATTGAAATAGCTACCAGCAGAATCGACAAAGACGCAGTCATATTTAGCAAAAGATTTTCTCTTTCGGCTCGGTTCATCATTGAAGTTAGTTTGTCAAACAACGCAACCGAGAACATCGAAACAAGCCCTATCAGCCCACTATAAATAAACGTTTTCAGCCAAATCTGCGAAATCTCTGCATGAATCAAAAACTGAAAAAAGCAACCAAAAGAAAACGCAAGTATCGCGGAGACGCTAAAAGCTAAAATAGAACGTTGACTGATTACGTCCATTTTCAGCTTATTGCAAAGTATTTGAATGGGATATCCGGCTAAAAAAGTAATCAGTCCACACACCAGCGACGGCAGAAACCACCACTGGTATGCCATCCCCAACGGAATCTTGAAATGAGGCAGAACATTCTGTGCAAAGACTCCGACCAGGAAAATTAGAGCCCAGGCGACCCCAATGGTGAAACACAAGAGGCTTTGATGATAATGAAAAGCACCGAATTTATGCATGACCTGAATAAGCCCGCTTCGAAATCTTTATATGAGATAATACCATTTTCCAATCGGACAGCCCGGAGCACCCTCACTTGAGTTCATTTCTAGATTTCTTACTAATAATCGGTCTGAGCACCACCTTTTCCATCGGCGGGCTGGTTTTAGTCCGCAAGAAATTCAGCCCACAACTATTGCAAGCTTGCCATGAAGTGGGAGGGGTGATGCTTGCAGTCATTGGCACTTTGTATGCAATTTTAATCGGCATGATAGTTGTGAATTCACAAGCTAAGGTCGAGCAGGCAGGCCAGATGGCGATATCCGAAGCAAATATGCTTTCAAGCATTTATCATGTGGCAAACACTTTTGAAATGCCAACGAGGCATGAAATTCGAGAAGCCATTCACGATTACGCAGTTATCGTGGTGCATCAAGACTGGGCAAAAGTTGAAGAAGGACTGGAAAAAGAAGGCACAGTCCCGGCTTATCAGAAAATCTGGAAAGAAGTCACCAATTACATGCCGCAGAACAACCGGGACCAGCAAAGCTATTCGGTTATGCTGGGCAATCTGGAAGAACTTTCAAACGCGCGTAAATTCAGAATGGTGGCAGCCAAAACAGGACTGCCTCCGGTATTATGGGCGGTGCTTATAACAGGCGGAATTCTAGTAATTTGGTTTACTTATTTCTTTTACATGGAGAGCATGAAAGCCCAGATGCTGCTGACAGCGGGAGTCG
>CAZEQP010000093.1:0-8660 GCA_964514345.1 uncultured Candidatus Obscuribacterales bacterium | reverse complement strand
TTTAACCACCTATCTTCCGATCTTTTTTATTCATGTTACATTATAACTGACTGATGTCTGCCCGCTTTTCACAACCTGTGCCCGAGTATTTGAGTATCAGGCGGCATTATAACTGACTGATGTCTGCCCGCTTTTCACAACACTAGCCTTGTCTGTTTCCGCATTGGTCATAATTATAACTGACTGATGTCTGCCCGCTTTTCACAACCCATCATGGCTTCAATCAAACGCATCTACATTATAACAGACTGACGCCCGCCTCCTCTTCATAAGCCTGGGCATCACATCAAGAACAATAGGGACAGTGCCTATCCGCATTTTTCTCGGTTTTAATAGTAGACTGCCACTCATGATCGGGATTCTTTATGCATATCCACCAGAACCTTCCCTCGGCAGCGGCTCTCACAGTAGAAGCAGTTTCTTTTCCATTCTTGCGTGGATGAAAATACGGAGCCAGTTCAGGTATTTTATATTGAATTGAGTGAGTTACTGAAAATTTCTTGTTTGCACAAGAGGGACATCCTGCGCCGAGTGAAACACGATTACCAACGCTTGCTTCCCATTCGTGATCAGGTCCTTTCGAACAAATCCACCAAGCTTTCTTTTTACTTCCGAATGAAATTTTTTCTGGTGTTAAAATCCCATTCTTCGTCGGGTGCCATTCTTTGGCGATTTGTGGACATACCGCTGCCAAGGAATTTCTGCTTGTGATTATCCTGCCTGAACAATATGGGCAACAGCTTCCTTGAAATGTCCTTGTAGATAGTTGAGTTTCCCACTGGTGCTCCGAATTGATACCGCATTGCCACCATACTTTTTTCTGCGAGAATGGTTTGACCAATTCCGGCGAGATGGGATGATTTAAAGAAGGATGCCATTCAGCTGCAGTATCTGGAAACTTTGCAGCAAGCGACTCTTCTTTAGGGCATCTAAAGCTTAAACACTTAGGACAACCAGATCTTTCCTTTGTTCTATGATAAATTTTTGTTCGCCAAACATGTTCTTCAAAAAGCGAGCATTGCCAATAAACATTCAACGTTGATCCTGGCACCACTTTATCCGGAGTTATTTTCTTATTTAGCGTGCGATGCCATTCGGCTGCTATTTCCGGAAAAAGGGAGGCTAAAGAATTGACGTCTCCGGTCTTTCTGTTTGCACAATACGGGCATCCACTGTTTTCGTATAGACGATACCTAACAGGCGTTTCCCATACATGTTTTTCGTTTGCTGTGCAGTTCCACCAGACCGGCATCTCATAACTTGGTGGTATGTGGTTGGGGTCTACATTTTGGTTTAATTCAAAAGACCATTCCTTAAGCAAATCAGGATTGTGAAGCGCAAAGGAACTTGTGGTGGAAGTTTCCATTCTGGCGCAGAAGGGGCAGCCGGTTCTGCTTGAAAAACGACTGCCCACAGCAGCACGCCACTGGTGATCTTTTGCTTGCTTGCATTGCCACCAGGCAAGAAAACTATCCCCGGCCGATACCATACTCGGTGTAATATCCCTATTTTTTGTTTTATGCCATTGACGGGCAAGCCATGTAGCAGTTACGGCTAAAGATTCATACCAATTCATTTCACGTCTGCAAATTACACAGTCCAGACCATCCTGAACGGCTTCGGCAATTGTTGCCACAAGCTTGTGGCCGGTTTCCTCTTTTTTGTTGCTTCCACAGTGCCAGTTAACCATATAATGAGACGTAGGCAAAACGTGCTCTGGCAATAAATTCTCATTCTTCTGGAAATCCCATTTATCTGACAGCTTTGGATACAGCGCGCCTAGACTATCCTCATACTTTGTGTTAATAGATTCGCAGTGAGGACATCCTGTATCGTCAAAGATTCTGTTTTTGATTCTGGCGCAAAATCTATGTTCAGGATTTTTATTGCATTTCCAAAAGACCGGCCGACTGGAAACGAACTTTACCGTATTTGCCCTTAGATGTTTGTTTTCATCGACATCAAACTCGGAGGCAATTTTCGGATATCTGCTCAGTCGGTTCTTTCTATTTATAGGCTTAAGCGTGCAGTACATGCAGTCTTTCTGACGCCTGAGAAAATCTCCGATACTTTGTTTCCATCGATGCTTCTCATTTTCTGTGCACTTCGAATAAACTTCTATAGTGCTCTGGTAATTGAAATCTGCGGGATATTCTTCATTGCTTGAATAATCCCAATATTTGAGTTTATCTGGATGGGTGTCGGTGATTGGCCGCTTTTTTAGTTCAAGCATCATCTTTTTACTTTGAAAGTGTTTCTACTATTTATAAAAATCCTAGCCATAACCAGACGGTTGACAAGAGAAACTTTGACAATGTCTCGAGAAGCCTGAATATGCTTAACTTTCAGAACTTTACAATTGCAAACGTTGAAGAAGAACGATGGCCATTTGCGGCTAACTCCTATCAAGCCAGATAAGGTACATATCCAAAATCGACAGCTATTTTTTTGTCGGCTGCCGCATCTTCCGCTCGCCCTGTAGCTTCGTAAATTTCATGACGTATCCAGTGCGCTTCGCGCGAGAACGTATCAATCTCGATTGATTTATTTATGTGCTTGAGTGCTTCATCATAATTTTTATCATGCAAATGCAGATATGCCACCATCGAATTCATAATAGGTGAATCTGGATATTTTTCCAGTGCCATGGATGCAGCCTTCCATGCCTTTTCCCATTGTTTATTCTTGATGAAAACTCTAATTTGAGTATATTGAGGATAGGCTTTGAGATTTTCAGGCAATTTCATACGAGCCAGATTATCCAGTTCTTCTTGCGCTTTTACCACATCCCCATTAATGAGATAACTGCCTGATCTGTTTACATAAGCCGGTTCGCAGCGCGGATTCAGTTTTATCGCTTCGTCAAAATCTTTGATGGCAAGCTCAGGTTTGCGCATACCGTGATAAATATTGCCACGTGTTACATACAGTCCGGATAAATCGACATCTGAAGCCTGCGTCTCCACTCGCTCGAATGCTCTCTGACAAACTGAAAGTGCTTCGTCAAATCTGTTCATGCTGTTGAGCGCTTCGGCATGAATTATATCCACATCAGTCAATTTCATTGACTCAGCTTTTTTGCAATCGGCTACAGCTTCAGGAAATTTTCTTTGCACCAGATATGAAAAAGCACGATTGAGATAAGATGCCTGATGTTTTGGATCTATGGCAATGGCTCTGGTGGCATCTTCGATCGCTTCATTATGACGTGATAAGTTAATATTGGCAGTCGCTCGATTGCATAATAAATTAGCGTTTCGTGGGTCCAGCTCCAGCCCTCTATTGCAAAATTGCAGTGTTTTTTCAAATTCCTTTAGAGGAATACCGACAGCGGCAGCATTCACTAAAAGCTCTATGCTGTTGGGATTTTTACTCAAGCCTTCTTCACAATGACTCAAAGCTTCTTTAAAATTCTTTTCTTTCAAGGCCTGATAAAACTTGCGGATGGCTGCGCCTTCAGGTTTCATTCTATCCCGCGCAATTGCCCCTATCAAAAACAGCGCACTCAGCAAAAATCCAATCATGAAAAAATTTGACTGCGGTGAACCGCTTTCATTTTCGTCCTTCAACAAACTCAGGATTCGTTCAGAATTTTTATATCCTTGCGTGCGCTTCGACTCTTTCAACATGTCTGAAGGCTGAAAAATTATCATTGTAGGCATGGCTTGAATATCAAATGATTCAGCTATTTCTCTTTCTTTGTCCACATCAATTTGCAGAGCCACCACATTTTGATTGATGAAAGAAACAACTTCAGGATCTTGCCAGGTGGTTTCGTCCATCATCTTGCAGGGCGGGCACCACTCAGCCATAAAATCCAGAAGCAATATCTTTTTTTCAGTTTGAGCCTTTGTTTTTGCCTGTTCCAGAGTAAGATCACTGAAAATAGCCGGACGGGCCAACACTGATTGTGCCACCACAAAAAATAGAATAAGGGCAATTGGAAACGAGTAAAATCTGGAAATAGCGGTCGTAGATGTCATGTCCTGCTTATGCGACAATGATATAAATGTATGAAAGATAGAATATATATCTAAAGTCAGGCTAGCTTCAATCAAACATTTCGGAGGTTAAGAATATGCAGGCAATCAAAAAAGCGGCGCTTACTATAATTGCCGGTGCCTGCCTCTTGACTCCGTCCCTGTCTTTGACCGCAAACGCCCATTCGGCAAGGCTTTCCCAGGGAATCTCACTCTTTAATGAGAAACATTATGACAAGGCTTTGCCGGTACTTAAAAAAGCGGTCCGCGACAACCCACTGGATGCCAATGGTCATTATTATCTGGGGCTCTGTTATCAGGAGCTGAAACAAGCAACTCTTGCCCGGCAGCATTTTGAATATGTTGTGAAAATAGCCAAACGCAACCCCAAACTCAGAACTTATGCAGAAAATGCCCTGAAACAATTGCCCAAGGCGGTCGAATATGGCAAAGGCGGTCTCAAGCCCATCGCTGAAACTTCCCCTACTTTAGCCCCTGAAGAGATGGCGGCACAGCATGGTCGTTGCACCATATTATTGATTGAGTCTGCAAACAGCGCCTCCAGGCGTTTTTCCTCTGAATTTAACCTGGCGGCCCAAAAATACGGGCGTTATATAGAATTCAGAAGATTGAGCGGAGACCGACCCGAAAATGCTTATTTGAAAACACATTACAAAATAGGTTCATATCCCTGGCTGGTTTATCTAAATAAAAAAGGCAAAATCAAACACAGCGAAAACCGCCTTAAATTTCAGCGCCGAATCAGAGAACTGATGGGTAAATAAGTCAAAAAGATCAAAATAGACCCAGGTCTTTCAAATAAATGCGCTTTTCACGCCGGCTGAAGCCTTCCATTTCATAAGAGCAAAAAATAAAATCTGCTTGAAGCGCCGCTTTGTGGGTTATAACCTTTTGCCTGGACAAAACCAGCTCCGGCTGGGCAATCAAAACCGATTTACCGGGCTCAAGCGATTTGCCCAGTTCTTGTCCCAGAGCCTGGAAGAAAAACTTGCTGTCATTGCCTGATTTGAGCAAATATTGAGGGATTACAACATTAACTTCGTACCTATTTATAGGTTTGCTGCCTGTATTTTTGAACCTGACCGGATAAAGAAAAGTCCAGTTTGCAGCCGAACTTCCCACTGTACCGTTAAATAACTCAGGTGGACCGGCAACGAGTTCAGCCGGCATCCTGTTTAATATTTTGGCTATTGTCCAGGAAATTCCTTGAGCCACAAAATAGGCGATATCGTGATTACTGTCGGACATCCACATTTTCTCCACAATCTCTCCATACCCAATCCACAACCTCTGGCTATGATGCGAATACCGAGTGAGCTGGAGCCAGAAATAAGAGGATAGGAAAGTGAGCTACAAAAACAAATCCCTTGCAGAAAATGTGAGCCCAGACAAGAAGACGAGGGATAGTATCACAGGGAGTATCATTTTCCTATTGCTCTTATTTATTACATTTATTCTCAGTCCGGCGGTGTTCGCTTTTGCCGAGCATGAAAAATATGAAAAGCAAGTACTCGAGTCCTGGAAAACAACCGCTAAAACCACTAGTGTGGGAAATCAACTTTTGCGCTTGCTTGAAGCGACAGACAGAACATTGCAATATGACCCTAAAGACAAACAGTCTTTATACAGAAGAGGTTATCTTCTAGGTACCGTCGGCTGCACCAATGGTGCCATCACTGACTTGAGCAAACTCATACAAATAGATCCTTATTTTGGCGCTGCATACAAAGAACGCGCTTTGTGTTATCTGGATCAAAAAGATTACAATC
The DNA here is from genome assembly GCA_964514345.1 of uncultured Candidatus Obscuribacterales bacterium. Taxonomy (GTDB): domain Bacteria; phylum Cyanobacteriota; class Vampirovibrionia; order Obscuribacterales; family Obscuribacteraceae; genus Aved-18. Next base: position 2,890 of record CAZEQP010000093.1, on the reverse strand, counting down.
GCGCCCTGGCTGACCTTAATAGAGCTGTTACTTTAGACTCAAAATCAGGCGACGCTCTTCTGGCGCGGGGCAGAGTGCTTTTGCTTCTGCATCAGCCGTCTCTGGCTATCAGAGATTTCAGAGCCTGCAAAATGTCCGGTGTAAAGTTTCAACCCGCTCTTCCAGGCGAGCTGCCGGGTAATTATTACGACGCTCTCGATTATTATATGGGTGCAGCCTACGAGTCTTTGAACAGATCCACTGATGCTATACGTTGTTATAAAGACTCAGTTAAAACTCCACACGTAGGTTTAATCGGCTACATTCATCGCTACGCCGACCAGCCGCTTGACGCTAACTGGCGCATTAAGAATCTGGAAAGTTATTAAATTAGAAGACTAAAAACATGAAGAAAAAATCCAAATTAAAACTGGGCACAGGCAACCGCTGCGATCGTTTACACCAGCTTGCCATAAGCGACACCGGATTCATATTCGACCCGCAAACAGGACAAAGTTTTACAGTCAATCCCACAGGTTTATTTGTGCTTGATGGTTTTAAAAAAGGACAAACAACTCAAACAATCTCATCTAATCTGGCAGACGAATGTGCAGTGCCGATTGAGCTTGCGCAAAGCAGTGTAGAAGCTTTCATAATGCAACTGGAGCGTTATTTATGAAAAACTGGCGCAAAGCAAATATTGCAGTGACAGGCGTAAACGCCAGAGCCGAAAATCCGGGTCCGGGTTGTGCAGTGGCTAGATGCATAAGAGAGCATCCTGAGTTTGCGGGCAAAATAATCGCACTTGGTTATGATGCCCTTGCTGCCGGTTTGTATTCGCGTCAATTGTGCGATCAAAGTTATTTGATACCATATCCTTCTGCTGGTGAAGAAGCTCTTTTGGAGAGGCTCTCAGACATTCAAAAACTGGAAAATATTGATTCCATTATTCCCAGTCTTGATTCTGAAATGCAAAGTTTCAGCCGTTTGAAAAAAGATCTGGCAAAACTTGATATTTCACTTTTCATACCGAGCCGTGATCAATTCAAGTTGCGGGCCAAAAACAACTTATTTGCCTTTTGCAAAAAAATAGGCGTGAAAGTGCCCGAGACCAAAACAATCACCGACCCCAACTTTTTTCATACATGTGAAAAAGAGGGCTGGAGTTATCCTTTTATAGTAAAAGGCATCTATTATGATGCCGCCATCGTATACAGTGCACACGAAGCACATATGGTTTTTTCCAGATTAATAGGTGCCTGGGGTTATCCCATAATTGTGCAAAAACTTATAAAAGGTGATGAACTGAATTTAGCCGCAGTGGGAGACGGAAAAGGCAATATGGTGGGCGCCACCATGATGCGCAAACGTGCCGTTACTGATAAAGGCAAAGCCTGGGCCGGAGTGTCGGTGGTGGACAAATCACTTGAACGCGTGGCGGCAAAACTGGTGAAAGAACTGGCCTGGCAGGGACCACTAGAAGTAGAAGTGATGAAAGCACAAGATGGGCGCATTTATTTGATTGAAATAAATCCTCGTTTTCCTTCCTGGATTTATTTAAGTCATGCGGTCGGACGCAATGTGCCTGTTACTCTTTTAAAACTAATGTGCGGTGAAAAAAATCTTGAACTGGCACCGCCTTCATCCGGCACATTCTTTATAAGATACGCCCAGGAATTGATTGTAAACTTGCCCGAATTCGAATCGATGATGGTGCTTGGAGGCACTCAACTGGCACAAAATCAAAATACTACTCTCCCAAAAGCGGAGTCTGCCTGATGCCTATATCTAAACTAGTTTGGGAACCGCCATTTATTCAACCTCATCGACTGGGCGAGATAAACAAATTCGGACGCATGAAAGCAAAAGACAATTATGTCGAACATTTATTCGGCGTGCCTGTCGCCCTTTTGAAAGAAGAATTCGGCTCGCCTTGTTTTGTCACTTCAGAAACTCTATTTAGAAATAATCTGCGCAATTTGAAAAAAGCTTTCGAGCGCAGATACGGTGATGTCATCCACGGCTGGTCGTATAAAACAAACTATATAAGCGCCATGTGCAATATCGCTCATCAAGAAGGCTGCTGGGCTGAGGTTGTGTCGGCGTTTGAATATGAAAAAGCCAGATCTCTTGGTGTGCCCGGTGAAATGATTATTTTCAATGGTCCCAATAAGAGCAAAACCATACTCGAACGTGCCATCGCCGAAGGTGCACATATCCACCTGGACCATTTAGATGAATTGAATCTGGTAGATGAAATCGCCCGCCAGAAAAATAAAATAGTAAATGTTTCGCTGCGTCTAAATTTCGATACCGGATTCACCGAACCCTGGAGCCGATTCGGCTTTAATATCGAATCAGGTCAAGCCAGACAGGCAGCCAGACTTTTAGGCGCCAGTCAATATTTAAAATTAACCGGTCTGCACAGTCATATCGGGACTTTTATTCTGGAGCCGAAAGCTTATGCCGCTCAAGTTAGAATAATGTGCAAATTCATGCGTGAAATAGAAGCGCAGGATGATATCGAGATTGATACCATAGACGTCGGCGGCGGTCTACCTTCCAAAAATGCGTTGCAGTCTATATATTTGCCTCCGGAACAAGCAATTCCGCCCCTGAGCGAATACGCAGACGCTATTTGCAACACACTTATAGAAGAAACAAATTACAGAACTCAATTGGGCAGAATAAAACCAAGACTCATTTTTGAAAGCGGTCGCGCCGCAGTGGATGACACTCAAGCACTTATTACAAGTGTAGTGGGCACCAAAAGATTGCCTGACGGAAAACGCGCCGCCATTTTAGACGCCGGGACCAATTTGTTATTCACCGCATACTGGTACAACCATCAAGTGCAAATGACACGACCGGCGGACGGTCCTGTTGCAGACACCGCGTTGTATGGACCTGT
>CAZEQP010000092.1:0-8691 GCA_964514345.1 uncultured Candidatus Obscuribacterales bacterium | reverse complement strand
GTGTACTGCGCGACAGGATATAAAGGCGCCGCCGCCACCTGAATATTGCGATTGGCAGCCAGTCTTAAATACTCGTATTGACGCAATTCGGGTCTATGCACCAGTGCCTGATTCAATAAACTGTCAATGCTCACATCCGAGCGGAACAAGGCACTTTCTGTTGCGCGCGCCTCCATTGGAACATAGTCGCCTGAAAGAGGCAAGTTAAGATCAAAAGCCAGTTGTAATCCGGCTTGACGAACGGCTTCCTGCTGCAACAAAAGTGACTGCTGGTCCAGAGACAGCTGAGTGCGCGCTTGCATCACAGCCAGTTTGGTGCCCACGCCTGTTTCATAAAGTCTTTCATTGAGCCTGAGCTGTTCTTGATCAACTTCCACCGCTTTTATGCGTATGCGCAAAAGCACCCGCTGCAACACACAATTTGTGTAGTCCATATAAACTTGCAGCAATGTGTCGTTTATCGAAGCGCCCAATTGCTGACGGGTGGCTTTCATTCTGTCATAAGAGCCGATTGCACCATATGTGATGCGACCACCCTGAAAGAGAGGGAAATTGACACTCTGCGAAAACACATCAGATGTAGTATGAGTGTGCGGAAAAATTGTAGTGTGAGTATTGCCGTACACTGTCTGCGAGTTGGGCAGATACCCGGCAAGCGCTCCTGCAAAGTTATAAATCGAGCTTTGATAAGTCTGCCTGTTGATTCCGATGGCAAGATTATGATCAAGAGTGTATTCCAGCGCCTGCTTCAGCGAAATGGGCTCTGTATAACTGGCCTCCAGTCTGATTGGATTGAGCGACTCAACCTTAATAAGACCGGCAGTGTGTATTTGCCCCAGCGGCATACTTTTGTGCTCGGCATGCGAGCCTGACACCCGCGGCGGCAATTTGGGTGGCGGGATGATAGATGAGGGCTCTAGACTCTGATTAAGTTTAGTGTCCGCCGCTTCCTGCTTTTCCAGTTCGGGCAAAGCCGCACCGCTATTGCCGCTATCGACATTTCCGTTTTGGGCACCCGAGACCTTGACATCCGGCGTGTCAGCCCAAGCGGCTGATGCGAGCATCAAGCAGATTGTTGAACTTAGTACGAGTTTTGAAAGAAGGTTGCTCATGTCTTTGAGCCATCAAGGATTCCATGCGAAAGTCTATCACTTTGAAGTGCTTATTTTGTAATAGCGTATTTTTGTTATAACCAGCACAAGTCTAATAGTTCTCTCACCTTAGTTTTCACTTTGTCTAATTCCTTTGGCAGCAAAGGCTTTTATGTTATAAAGACCAAATCACTCTTCAGGGCGAGGAAATATCAGTGTTCAAACCTTATCAGCGGTTAATAGTTCTTGCCTTCGCCAGTTCGTTCACATTTGCGGCGGCACAGGCTCAGAATCAACGCGACCCGGGCGCCTCAGGCGTCATCGACGGCACTGACGTTTATCAATTCCTCAATTCCGGTCCTGTCATAGACCCCACTCGCATGGAAGAAGCAAGCATCAGAGCAGATAAAGTGATCAAAATGCCCTCCAGGCACCAGACCAAATCCTGGCAGGAAGTAATCGACCGGGATCAAGATCTGGAAAACCAGGCGGAAGTTGTCAGGTTCAAAAGCGATCTGAACCAGAGCAAAGCTCCAAACAGCACTTACGCTCCTAATTCGGCAAGCGTCCCCGGCGCCGCCATGAGCACCACCGGTAATGGTACCCCCAAACCGCATCACACTTTTATGCAAAAACTGGAAAACGGCTTCATCAGAGCATCTGAAGCAGTCGGTTTTCCCATCGCCGACGAGCCGCTTCCCGGTGACGTGGATTCAAGCCTCGCCGGTGACCTTCCGGCCGGCCAGGACCCGCGCATTTATGTGCACGAAAACAATCAAAAAACTCCGACTCTGCAAGAGCTGACAGCGCCAGTAAAAGAAGGCGCACCGCCCACAGTCATAATGAAATAGTCTTCTGAAACTAGAGATTTATTCAGACATAATCTGCCCCTGGTGTTTTATAGGCAAAAAACGCCTTGAACTTGCGCTTGCGCAAATTGACTCAAAAGACATTCATATAATCTGGCAGCCTTTCGAGCTGAATCCGGGTATGCCCGTCGAAGGAATGAAACGAAAGGATTATCGCTTGAAAAAATTCGGCACTATCGAATATTCAAACAAACTTGACGCTCAGGTAAAAGAAGCCGGGCTTACATGTGGTATCGAATTTAATTTCAACGACAGAACCCCAAACACTTTTAATGCTCATCGATTAGTCTGGTACGCTTCGAAAAAGAATCAAAACGAATTGATGGAATTATTGTTTCGAGCATACTTCTGTCAAAATAAAGACATCGGCGATATTTCTGTTCTAATGGAAATTGGTTTCGAACATGGATTTGACCATGCCGCGCTCAAAAGTTTTCTTTTAAGCGAACAGGGAGTAGATCAAGTAAAAGAAGAACTGAACCGCGCCCGTGAATTGAATGTAAATGGCGTGCCTGCTTTTGTCATTAACAATAAGGTGGCGTTTTCGGGAGCGCAGGATCCCGATACTATTGCCAGGATTCTTCAGTCCAAATAAGCTAAAATGTGCTTTCATGAGACGTTCTGCCAGATTAATCCTGACCATATTGCTATTTCTCTGCGCAGAAGTTGCGCCTGTTTGTGCCGGTCAAGAGCAGTCAGATGGCTCCGACCTGGATCTGAACAAGGGCATGCTCGCTTTCCAAGATAAAGAATTCGACAATGCGCTTGTCCTTTTTAACAACCAAATTAAAAAGGAACCTAAAAGTATTACCGCCCTTTATTTTGCCGCGCTTTGCTGTCAGCATTTAGGCGACAACAAAAAAGCCATCACTTACTTCAAAAAAATCACCGAATTAGATCCCAATTCAAAAATGGGCAAACTTGCCACTCAAGAATTGACTCATCATTTGCAAGGATTCAGTTTACCCGGTGAGCCGGAAGCAGAACTCAAGAAAAAACCTTTTCGTGATCGCATTGTAGTGATACCACCCAAATTCGATCATCCTTGCGTGTCCTCCGACGCGGCTAACACAATCCGCCACCAGATTATGCGCTTGCCTGTTCATATTTATAGAATGTTGGATAAAGCTGGCACCATTGTTTATATAGCTCCTAACGCCACAGACAAATTCCCCGATTCTATAAACGGTCCCAAAACAGTTGAGACCAAATTGCCACTGTCCCAGGAAAACGGACGCACTTACGGACAAGATATTTATATCTACGAATACGCCACCACATCAGATACTAAGCTTGGACCAAAACGTTTGCCTGGAGATCTGATTAATAATTTTCTGCATGAGATTGGACACGCCGTAAACAACTGCCAGGGAAACTATGCCAACGATAAAGATTATATGGATTTGCTCAAACAAGACATCGACACACTGAATGCAGAGACAAAAGAATTCTTGCGCATTTATACCCGCAACACCGAAATAAGCGCTCAGGAAGAGCAGGCGGAAGTGGTGGCATATCTTCTCGGGTCGCGATCCAAGTCTGCATTGATCATTGGCTCTTTATTTGGCAATACCCGCAACTATGTGCGGCGCAAAATTTTGATGTAAAATCTGCTCATTTCAAGCGGATTTAGAAACTTTAGTCTTTTTCTTTTTAGCGGTAGAAGAATTGCGAAACACTCTCAATTCGATTTGATATCCTAACTTTTCCAAATAAAGCGCAATACGCTCAGTGGAAAACTCACCGAATTTCCCATTCACTATTCTAGAAATCTTCGGCTGGTCAGTACCAATAATTGCAGCAATTTCTTTTTGCGTCTTTCCTGACCTACGGATGACTTCCTGTAGCGCTATAAATAGTTGCGAACGCAACTCTAAGCCTGCGGCTTCTTCCTCTTCAAATCCTAAATCTAAAAATACATTCTTACTCATTTTGATCTATTCTCTGTTCGCTGTTTAAGAATTTCCCTGTAACGTCTTTTTGAAAGTTCTATATCCAATTTGTTCGTGCGTTGACTTGTTTTCTTAGTAATCAAATGAAAGACATAGATTCCTTCCTCAAACTTCGCTATATAAATTAGTCTGTACTGACTCAGAACAACCCGCCTCAATTTTTCAGGAAACCAAATAACTTCTTTTTCTGAACGTCCGACTTTAACGCTGTCGCCAGAAAGGAAATTTTTGCCGATTTCATTATTTTTCTTTCTCATAAAAATTGTATGCCAAATTTGGCATCCTGTCAACAAGTTCCACTGCGCCTTCTACTCTGTAAGACGACTAAAATCGAAAAAGAGTTCAATGCAGGTCAGATTAACTGCACCAAAGTGTCAAGTCCCTTTAGACGACAAAGACTATTGAAACCAATTGCGCTTCTTCAAATCGGCAATCGAATGACCTTCAAAAACAAACTCTTCGCATTTGCGGCGGCGCACGAGCCCTTTTAAGATGACACCACTTCCACGAGTCCAACGTTTCAACTCGGCTCCGGCTAATTCGAATTTGCCTTCTTTCAGCAATTTCAAAAATGTCGATGTGGCAAAAGACGAAGGACGACAGTTATATTTAAAACTCAAAGTGGCACCAAGCTGATTTGCGTTCAGCTTATTGTAAATATTCATGCCAAGCTGTTTCTGCAAGTCAGCAACCCGCACGTCGATATCTAACGCCATCAATCTATCCGCTTCAGCTTGAGTAATTCTTTTGGGATGTTCGGATAGTGGTATCGCATGCCCCCAGCCGATAGTCGCCCATGTTTCATTCTTAAGCACATAACTATCAAGCCTGCAGCCTTCAAAGTGTTTTATAAGAGCTTCTGCTATTTCACGTGCGTTCATTGTTATTGAATTATACATCTAAGATTGTCCCTCTATCTTTTGAGTGGAAGCTGCAATTGAGTAAAATCCGACGCTTCATCTATTTCAGCGGGGCTCCAGTTGTTTACTTCATCTAAACCAATTTCAAGCAGATCAAGAAACGCTTGATTTATAGTGACCAGTCCCTGAATATTGATCCATTTCAAGTAGACGATTGATCAAGATTCAACTCAAAATATCCAGCTCTTCTTCAGCCTGTAAAAGCCCTATTTCTTTTGAAACTGGAGCAGCTTCCTGTCTCAATTCAGGCACTCTGAAAGCAAATATAAGTGATACCAGAAGACAGTAAATCCCTGCTCCCAGAATAGTCACATGATACCCAAAATGCCCTGCGCAGGCGCCAGCTAGCAAGCCACCTAACGGAGCAGAGCCCATGAATGCCATAGTGAAAAGGCTCATTACTCGTCCGCGTTTTTCTTCATCTATTATCGACTGCAATATTGTGCTGCACGCACTCATCATGAACATCATGCTTCCGCCCATCAGCACCATAAGTGGTGTGTACTGCTCGTAAGTCCGGCAAAAAGAAAATCCGATAAGCAAAACAGAAAACATTATCGATGAAACTATTACCCATTTTCCCAACCCCAGAATGCTTTTGCGAAAGCCTAGAGCCAATGCGCCGACACATGATCCCAGAGCCGATATCGACATCAACATTCCCAGGGTGCTCGGGTCTCCATGTAATTCTTTTACAAGTACAGGCATCAAAGTTATATAAACAAAACCGCCCATACAAAATGCAGCCATAAATAAAATAATGGCTCGTACCGGTTTTGTGTTTATCGTATAGTCAAAGCCTTCTTTCAATTTGCCGATGCCTTCAGCTTTAATCGACATTTTCTTACCAGGTTCAAAATCTCCTTTGATAAATAACAAAGCCAATATCACAGCCAGATAACTCAAAGAGTTGAGTAAAAAACAAATGCCCACACTGAATTTCAACATGAGATAACCGGCAAGAGCTGGACCGCCAAGACGAGTAATATTAAACAAAGCAGAGTTCATTGAAATAGCTTTAGCCAGATCGTCTTTGTTGTCTATGATGTTCACAAGAAAAGCGGCGCGCACAGGCATTTCAAAAGCCACAAGCACGCCGGACAAAATAGCCAGTACAAAAATCTGCCACATCTGGGGGCTGCCTGAAAAAACAATGGCGGCAAGCAATCCTGCTTGCACCAGAGCAAATATTTGAGTCAATAATAAAATCCGATGCCTGTTATACGAATCTGCCATCACACCGGCTACAGGCATCAATACAAGCGACGGGATTTGAGTGGCGACACCTACTGCGGCTAAAAGAAATGGTGAATGAGTGAGGTCGTAAACAAACCAGGCAAGAGCGACTTGTTGCATCCAGGTGCCTGTTTGTGAAATGAGCTGGCCACCGAAATACAAAGCATAACGGCGGCTTCTAAATACTTCAAGGGGTCCCAGGCTTTTAGTTATTAGTACTCTCCAGTGAAAGTAAATACTTTTTGTTTTCAAGCCCGCCGGCATAGCCTGTCAGAGATCCATTTTCGCCAATCACTCTGTGACAGGGCACCAGAATTGAAATTGGGTTCTTGCTATTGGCGGTGCCTACTGCTCGTGAGCCTTTTTCGTTGCCTACACGTATTGCCAGTTCTTTGTATGAGATTGTGGTGCCGAATGGAATTTTAAGTAATTCGCCCCAGACCTTTTTTTGGAAGTCGGTGCCTTCGAAACTTAACGGCAGATCAAAAGATGTGCGTTTGCCTTCAAAATATTCGTTTATCTGTGCTTCCGCTTTTTGCATTACAGCATTTACTTTAGAAGGTAATGCCATTTGCGGTCCGGCTTGGAATCTGTGTCTTGGCTCTAATTGAGTCTGGAAATAAACACCTGTGATTGAATCACCGTCGCTTGCAACGAGCATTTTTCCCAGGGGTGTTCTAAGAAACTTGGTGTATTTCATTTTTTCTCCTCCAGAGATTTCCACAGATGAAAACAAGCATAAGATCGCCACGGGCTCCACTTACTGGAAAGAGCCTCTATTTCAGCAGATTTTTTGATATTAGTCAGATTCAAAGCTTTTTTGATTCCCAGGTCACCGGCTGGAAATGCATCCGGATTGCATAGAGCCCTCATCGATATAACCGAAAGAGTCCAGTCACCGATTCCTTTTATTTTGCTCAATTTGTCCAAAACTTCTTTTGTATTATTTCCCGGCTCTAAATCCAATTCTTTGTTTGACACCATTGCGGCAATTTTCATTATAAGCTCAGCGCGCGTTTTTACAATACCGCAAGAAGTGATGTCTTCTAGTGAAGCTTGCGATAATGTGGTGGCATCGATGGGCAAATGAGTAAGCTCGGCAAAAGGAGTTTCAATCGATTTACCGAATTTTCTTACAAGGCGTCCGGACAATGTGGTGGCAGCTTGCACGCTGACCTGCTGTCCCAGGATAACACGCACCACCATTTCAAAAGAATCAAAAGCACCGGGAACTCGCAGACCTTTATTTTTAGGTTTTACCAGTTCATGCAGGCTTGATTCTATTATTTTTATAGAGGCGTTTAAATCAAACAATCGCCTGATTTTGTTTATAACTTGAGGCATAACAGGGGCAAGTGAAAGAGACATGGTTACTTTTACTTGTTCTTCTTCTTTGAGATTTTCTACAAAAAGCCATCCCTGGTGTTTATTTATGACTACTGTCCGTCCATATTTGCCAGAATCCAGATCTACATGCTCTACCCCCGGCCATGCCCTTGCTTTCAAGAATTGCATGAGTGAGTCCCAGCTTAGCGGTGACTGATACCTTATATAACAAACCAGATGATCTGATTTTGCCGGGCGCCCTTCTTTTCGAAGCTGGGTCGGCTTCAAGCGATATCGCTCTTGAAAGAGAGTGTTGAAGCGTCTGATGCTGTTAAACCCGCTAGCCATCGCTATATCTGTAACACTCATAGCCGTGTCGGTCAAGAGTCTTTTAGCCATGAGCAGACGCTGAGTCTGAGCTAACTCTACAGGGGTGACGCCATATTCTGATTCTACGACCCGGCGCAGGTGTCTTGAGCTTATGCCCAATTCATTGGAAAGATCTTCCAGGCTCGATTCATTGTTTTCTTGCAAACGGCTAGCAATTGCAAAAGCCAGCTGGCTTGAAGCGTCGGTGGGGGATGAGCCGGGGGCAAGCTCGGGCCTGCATTTGAGACAGGGGCGGTAACCGGCACGTTCGCAGGCGGCGGCATTTATATAAAAGGTACAGCTTGTAAGTTTGGGCAATTTTACCCGGCAGACGTTACGGCAGTATATTCGTGTGCTTTTGACCGCCACAAAAAATTTGCCGTCGAATCTTTTGTCGTGACTCTTCAGAGCTTCATAACAAATAGCCGCATCCAATTTCATGCCCTTATTTTAGTCAAAGGCTGCAAAAAGAACTAGCCGTTTTCGGACATGTTGTTAGAACTGGGCTCTGTCCTAGCTTTGTTTTTGCTGGGCGTCGGATCTTTTTAATCGAACAAGCAAGAATTGCTCAGTGCGACTTTTATCGAAATGGACCAGAATGGGAGCTTGCTCGGTCATCAGGTTACCCAGACCGCAGTCATAAACCACTGCCTGGTTTTTGCCTACTGTGAAAGCTACACGCTGAGTCTTTTTGTCCAGGTGTCCGTGCACTTGCTGGTCTTGATCTGTGAGCATGTCGTAATAATTGCCTGCTATGTCGCCTTTGGCATTGATTGCCAGCTGGAACATAGTGGTTGAATTAGTCTGGTCTCCCTGTACCAGTGAAAACACACCCAGCGGTTTCCATTCTGACTTTTTTGCGCTTTTATCAAGCTTAGCTGTGGTTGCCGGATTGAAATCAGTGGGCACTGCCGGTGGTATCGCACCG
>CAZEQP010000091.1:0-8725 GCA_964514345.1 uncultured Candidatus Obscuribacterales bacterium | reverse complement strand
CAACAGCATTCAGGCGCTCAAGCCAATATGGCTGTGTTTTTTGCCATGCTCAAACCAGGCGACAAAGTGATGGGAATGTCGCTTGACCATGGCGGTCATTTGACTCACGGCTCACCGGTCAATTTTTCAGGCAAATGGTTTGAAGTTTCAAGGTATGGCATAAACACCGAAACAGGCAAAATCGACTATGACGAAGTAGAAAAAAAAGCAGGAGAAGTCAAACCCAAACTTATTATTTGTGGTGCCTCAAATTATTCGCGCATAATCGATTTTGAAAGATTCAGAAAAATTGCAGACTCATGCGGCGCCTATCTTATGGCCGATGTGGCTCATATAGCCGGACTTATTGTGGCCGGTCTGCATCCCAACCCGTTTCCGCATGCTCATTTTGTCACTACCACCACACATAAAACATTACGCGGACCAAGAGGCGGTGTGACCATGTGCCAGGAAGAATTCGCCAAAGAAATCGACAAAGCAGTTTTTCCCGGTTTGCAAGGCGGACCGCTTATGCATGTGATTGCAGCCAAAGCAGCCTCTTTTGGTGAGGCGCTCAAGCCTGAATTTAAAACTTATCAAAAAGGCATAGTGGACAATGCCAAAGCCCTTGCTCAAACCATTCTGGATGAAGGTCTGAATATAGTCTCAGGCGGTACAGACAACCATTTGATGACTGTCGATTTGCGTCCTATCAAAATGACAGGAAAACGAGCCTGTGCTGTGCTTGAAGAAGTGAACATAACAACAAATAAAAATGCCGTACCCAATGACCCGGAAAAACCGATGGTAACTTCAGGCATAAGAATAGGCACCCCGGCAGTAACTACTCGTGGCATGGGTGTTAGCGAGATGCAAATAATAGGCAAGCTTATAGGAGAGACTTTGAAATCGCCTGACGATGAAAAAGTGCGCGCCAAAACATTGAAAGCAGTGGCAGAACTTTGTGACAAATTTCCCCTTTACTCCCGCAATTTAACAGGCGCAAGCACTAAGTGAGCACAAAAGAAATGGCGGCAGACGAAATAGAAAAACAGCCCGAGCACTTGCCTGAGCCAGACGAGCCTATTTCGGACAATTTGGAGCCGCCGCCTATCAAGCATCGCGCCACCAATATAATGATTCGAGCCTGCCAGCTCATTTTATTTTTGTCCGGTCTTACTATTGCCATTTTTGTAATTCCCAAAGGTCATCTTGAACAGATGCAGATAGCAGGATTTCTCATTGCGCTTTCAATGAGCTGGTGGCTCACCCCTGAAATCAGATCTCGTGCATTGAAACTGGGACTTGTAGACAAACCGGGTGAAGAAAGACGCATTCACAAAACACCTGTGCCCCGTCTTGGCGGAGTGGCAATTTTCATAAGTGTTCTTTTCACTATAGGCACTCTTGTTGCTATTGCAGGACGTCTTCCTCGCGACGCTCGAGGAGTGGAAGGGATACTGGGCATTGCTATTGGTGGCACCTTGATTTTTGTTTTAGGATTACTTGACGATCTTGAGTCTATAAGAGCCAGAGATAAATTCATCGTCCAGATACTTGCCGCCACTGCCGCTTATTCGCTAGGTGTGCGCATTAGATCTATTCCTATACCCTTAAATATGGACATAGATTTTTTTGGATTGTTTTCAATCACAGGAGGCGTCCCCATCGAACTGGGTCCTCTCAGCCTGCCGATAACAGTTTTATGGCTGGTAGGAGTGGCAAATGCCGTAAATCTCATTGACGGTATGGACGGACTGGCCGCAGGAGTTTCAGCCATATCGGCTATGACTATCTGGAGTGTGGCATTGAGCCAGAGCATCGTCAGACCTTATGCCGCACTCATGGCTGCTGTGGTAGCCGGTGCTTTGTTCGGCTTCTTGCGCTGGAATTTCAATCCTGCCCGTATTTTCCTGGGAGATTCAGGTGCTTATCTGGTCGGATTTATACTGGGGGCAATCTCTATCACAGGGGTTATAAAGGGTGTGGCGGCGGCTACTGTCATTGTGCCGACATTTCTTTTAGTGGGTCTCATTTTATTTTTCCCCTTGCTCGACACATCCTGGGCAGTGGTTCGTCGCATGGCAGCCGGTCGCTCTATATTTTCACCGGATGCAGGACACATTCATCACCGCTTGTTGAAAACAGGTCTTTCACAAAAAAAAGTGGCTTACATTATTTATAGTGTTTCAGCACTGCTTGGACTGGTGGCAACATTTTTTGTAAATCAACACTGGTATTTTCTGAAACTGGCCGGATGCGTTTTAATAATGGCACTTTTCTTTGCCGAAGTATTGAACCGTCACAGACAAAGAGGCGGGACAAAACGTCCACCTCCTGCCCCACCTGCATCATCGCCTGAACCAACCCCTTAAACTTGAGTAAGAACACTCTCACTCTGATTGCAATAATGGCGTCCGGTCTAGCCTTTAGATTGTGCCTGGTTGGTGGCGGTATAGATCTGGATGAAAGCGTTACTGAATATGTAAGTTCAAGCACTTCTTTCCAAGAGCTTTTGGATCGCATAGTGCATTATGAATTCGGTCCACCGCTTTATTTTTATTTGATGATGCTCTGGCGGAAGGTCAGTCCGGATGAAACTGTTTTTCTTGCTTTGCCTTCTTTATTTTTCGGAATGTGTCTTATTCCATTGACTTATCTATTGGCAAAAAAACTGACCGACTCCACTCAAGCCGGAATGCTCTCTGCTTTCTTTTGTGCCTTATCCCCTCTTGCCATGTTTTACTCACATGAAGCAAGGACTTATTCTTTGTTTGCTTGTTTGAATGTGACAACAGCCTTTTTTCTGATTAGCTGGCTGAAAGAAAAAAAATTGATTTCAATAATTGCATTTGCTTTTTTTGCTTGTTTAGTGATTTACACACATTATCTGGGAATTGCTTTTCTTGGTTTGCTGGCGGCCGGAGCCTTTCTCTATTGCTGGTTGGATAAATCAATCAGTCTTTTTTATAAAACTCTGCCTGTATTTTTTGTGCCACCAGCTTTGTTTTTATTCTGGCTCCCATACATGAAAGAACATTTGAAAGTGGGAACGTTCTGGGTAGACAGAACTCCGCTTGAAAAATGGTGGCAAGTAATAGCCTCGAACACTGCCGCTCTTTCTCCTTTTCCCTGGCTTATCGCTTGTTTTATTTCAATTCCAATTATTTTGTATGTTGTTTTTTTAGTCTCAACAAAAAAACTGACAATAGACAAAAGCGCGGCTGCCTTTCTTTTAACCATAATTCTGCCACCGGCACTTTTACTTGGATATATAACTCCATTTATTATGGGTTATTGCCGTTACATGATGCCTTTTGCACCATTTGCCTGGATATTATTTTCAATGCTACTAATAAATTTGAATTTAAATCGCAAATTGCTGATGACACTATTAGTAGTGCTGACCTTAACAAACGGATATGAGGCATACTGTCTTGGCTCAGGTGACAGAAGCGGTTTGCGTCAACTGGCGGCTGATGAAACTTTCAAATATCACGACAATCTGATTCTTGTTCTTCCTGATTTCGACACTTACACTTTCAAATATTATTTGCGCACTCAAATTGTTTCAGACAGTCTGGATACCGGTTCACAAACACAAATAGTTTCCTTTCCTCATCTGGATATGAACACACCGGCGGTGCATCAAGGTTATGCCGATTCATGGACCGACCCGCAAAATGTCGAGCGCTTAATGACTTATCTTGATAGTCAGTCCGGCAAAGTTTTGACAGTGGTGCGCGACCCTGCCGTACTGGATTCAAAACTTATGCCGGCAAAATCTAAATGTGAAGAAGTGATGACAAAAATTCGCGACAGATATCAAAAAATCGGCGACACAATCACTTATCCGGGAAGAGGCAGATCTTTTTTAGTTGAGCGTTTTAACTTATCTAGTAATAAATAAAAGAAATCAGGGAATAATAAGGCGAACTTATAACCAGATCTGGGTCTGATATTAATGAAGCTCACAGTCATATGTCCAGTGCGCAATGAAGAAAAGGTCATTCCTCTTTTCTTTGAGCGCTTCTTGCCGGTGCGTGAGAAACTTCAGTCTAAGTTCGATATAGAACTCCTGTTTACTAATAATGCATCTACCGATGGAACTCTTGCCATATTGCAAGACCTGCGGGCTAAACATCCGTTTGTGTATTTCATAACAGTAAGCCGTGACGTGGGCTACCAGGCTTCGCTTGAATGCGGCTTGCGCAGCGCCAGAGGCGACTTGTTTGTTTTCATAGATGTGGACTGTGAAGACCCACCTGAAATGATTGAAGAATTTGTGCACTGGTACGAGCAAGGCTATGACATCGTATATGGTGAGAGGGTGGACAGAGATGAGCCCAAACCTGTTATGCTCGGACGCAAATTGTTTTATCGCATATTGAAAGCGGTGGCAGACGATGATGTGATACTCGATATGGCCGAGTTTTCGCTGATGACACGTGAAGTGCGCGACTCTATAAGCGCCGACAAAACATCATTTCCTTTTATCAGAGCCTCTATAGGCAGAGTCGGATTCAAACGTAAAGGTATCCCGTATAAACGTCATAAAAGAGTGGCAGGACAAACTCATTTCAGATTTTTAGGCATGGTTTATTTTGCTATCGCAGGTATTCTGGCATCATCCACATTGTTTTTGCGCCTGCCCATATTTCTATTACCCTTCTGGGTAGTGGCAGTAGCTTTTCTATGCGTATATCGAGTTTTGCACCCCAATATCTGGGTGGATTCTCTTTTAATCGGGGTGGTCTGTTTATACTTTGGAGTGTGTCTTTCATTCATGTCTGTTTATGTCGGACGCACTTATAAAAACTCGCTTGGACGCCCGAATTTTCTAATAAGTCAGAAAGACTCGGTTTTGCAAAATGAGTGAAAAAACTTATGTCAGTTTTGACGGCGGACTTGAATTGAATGTCTACTCAAAACAAATAGACAAAAATGCAGACATTGATATCAAAAGTCATTTTATTTCGCGCGGGGCAGGCATGTCCTTTTGTCCAGCCAGTTTTGGAAAAGATTCAACCACACTTGAAACAAACACAAAATCGGTTATCAATTTTAATTCAGGCAGTAAACTAGTGGAAGTGGGTGCCGGAATTAGTGTGGCGGATCTGGGTCTTTATTTGATGGATAAAGGTTTTTACATCAAAACAGTACCCGGATACCCCAGTATCACTGTCGGTGGCTGTATAGCTTCTGATGCACATGGAAAAAATCAAATCAAAGACGGCACATTTCAAAATCTGGTCGAAAGCATTCAACTCTTTCATCCTGAACACGGCTTATTGTCTTTATCCCGCACAGAAAATAAAAATATATTCGACCTCACATGCGGCGGCTTCGGTCTGACAGGACATATTTTGTCGGCTAAACTGCGTGTGCATCAGCTCCCGTCGAATTGTATAAAATTGCATACTGAAGAATTGTCCAATATTTATGACTTGCCTTTTATGCTAGAGCAAATAAGCAAAAAAGGCTGCGATATGCTTTTGAGCTGGCATAATTTTTTATTGAACGGAAACAAATTCGGACATGGTTTTGTGCAATACGGATCATTTGCCCCAGACTGGAATGAAAATCAGAATCAGGCTCTAATACCCACTCTCACCGCAGAATCAAGAGGTCTTGGCTGGCCGCCTATTTTTGGATTTGCCGCCACCAGTTTGATGAATTCTCTTTATACGCACCTGCAAAAACTCAGCTGCACCGAACCCAAAATGATTGCACTGCAAGCTTGTTCATTCCCCAGTCTGCGACTGCGAGACTTGTATTTCAGCGGATTCGGGCGCAAAGGTTTTCTTGAACATCAAGTGATTGTGCCTGTTTATGTATTTTCAGAATATATCGACAGAGTGAAGTGGTGGCTTTCCAGCAATGACCTTCCTGTGACAATTGCCTCTTCCAAATATTTTGGAGGCAGAGGCAGATATCTGCAATTCAGCGGTGAGGGGATTTGTTTTGCCATGGATTTTCCCCGCTGCCCTCAGGCATTTGAATTTCTTGCTTATCTGGACCAGCTATGCCTGGAACTTTCACTTTTGCCCAATATCATTAAAGATTCGCGACTGAGCGCACAAACAGTCAGCCTTACTTATAAAGAATACGAACTTTTCAAGCAAGACCTTCTAGCATTCGACCCGCAAAGACTGTGCCGGTCTGAACTTTCCACACGGCTAAAACTGTAGAGTGTGGGGAATAAACGCCATTATGACCCTTGAATTTTTAATTTTTGAATTGAATGAAACAAAAATGGCATTGCCTGTGGAGTCGGTTGCAAGCATTTATGAGGCGGTGGCTTTTCATCCTCGCAAAGAAGGCGAATCTGGATTTCTGGGAGATTTCAATCTGCACGGGCTCATGATTCCTGTGATAAATCTGGACAGGCACTGGAGCCGGGCATCCAATCCATTGAAGCTGGACAGTCAGATTATTGTGGTGCACTGCCAGGGCAAAAAACTGGCTCTGGTAGCCGACACAGTAAAAGGAACGATTCTTGTAGAAGAAGAAAAGGTCATAGAACTTAAGGACATTTTGCCCTCCGATACAGAAGGGAAGAATCCGCACCGTCTCACTACCCACGACAACGAGATTTATTTTATTCTAGACATAGAAAGTCTTTATGATTCAGCCAGGGAGGTCAGTCTCCATGCATGAACTTTTGATGCTGGGTGTGGAAGGAAAAGTGCTTGCCATTCCCACAAGTTATTTAATAGAAGTGGTGCCTGCCGTGGAATTGAGCACCATACCCATGCAGCCTGAATATGTAAGCGGAGTGATGAATTTGCGGGGAGAAGTGCTTGCCGTGCACGATTTGCGCCGACATGCCGGGCTTGCACAAAAACAAATGCAAGAATCGGACAAAATCATAGTGGCTTCAGACGGCAAGATTAAAATTGGCGTGCTGGTTGACAAGATAGAAACAGTGCAACGCTTCAAAGAAGAGCAACTTTTCGCCCAGTCACTGTCTCCCATGGCTTTTAGAATTATTGAGCTGAAAGACCGAAACGTGCATATAAGAAACCTTCAGGATTATCTGGAAGTGTAATCTGGGTATAGCAAGTTTAAGAATTAGGCTTCTTGAGACTTGCTTATAAGTCAGGGGGACATTTGGTGAAGAACATGGTCAAATCGGCGTCTAACGGCAGAAAAACGGCAGCCAGCACTGCTAAAAGCACAGACAAGAATAAAGACGACTACGGACGCATAGATGAAATGGTGCACGAGGTTTCACGTCTTGCCCAGTTGATTCTGGAGGCGGCCACCAATTTATCGGTAAACTCGACTCAAACAGCGGCGGCAGTAACCCAGACCACCACAATTGTGGAAGAGGTTCGCCAGACTGTAGAAGTTTCAAGCAAAAAAGCCCAGAACGTCTCAACCGACGCCCGCAATGTTTTGCAAACATCAGAGCACGGTCAGAAAGCCGCCAATGACGTTTTGCAGGGCATGCAGGCAATTAAAGAACATATGGATTCGCTTACCCAGACTATTTTGACCCTGCGAAATCAGACCAAACAAGTGGGTGAAATCATCGCCACAGTCGACGATATCGCCCAGCAGTCAAATTTGCTGGCTGTAAATGCCGCCATTGAAGCGGCAAGAGCGGGAGAACAGGGCAAAGGTTTTGCTGTGGTGGCACAAGCTATTAAAAGTCTGGCTGAACAGTCTAAAAAATCCACATCCAATGTGCGCAGCATTTTGAATGAAATTGTGGAAGCCACCGCATCCGCCACTATGAAAACGGAACACGGCTCAAAAGTGGTGGCGGACGGAGAAATTTTTGCCAAGCAGGCGGGCCATGCCATGGTGGTGCTGGCTGAAAGCATGCACCGCTCGGCTCAGGCTGCCATTCAGATTGAAGCCTCTAGCCAGCAGCAACTGCAAGGTGTGCAGCAAGTGCTCGAAGCAATGAAAAGCGTAGAAGAAGCCAGTAACGACAACCAGAAAGGAGCCAAAGAACTGGAAGAAGCCGTAACCAGATTGAACGACCTGGGCGGAAATTTGAAAAGGCTCACAGAAGGGCTTGGTTCACGCAATTAAGCGCGTTATTTTCAGCCGGGTTATAAATGATGACGGTCAACATATCCTCAAACCTGATCAAAGCTATGCTTGATTGGGTTGAGCTGCAACTTGGCCTGAAAATTTCTCAATCGCGTCAGGCTGAATTTGAAAAATCATTGTGCCTGGCCGCCACCGATGCCGGGTGCAAAACACCGGCTGAATTTATTTCCAAATTCATAAGGGGCAATCCCAGCCAGACTGAAATAGGCATTTTGTCCACTTATTTGACTGTAGGCGAAACATACTTTTTCCGCGATCCCTTGAGTTTTGCAGTCCTGGACAATCATGTTTTGCCTGAAATCGAAAAGGACAGACAGGGCAAGCCTTTGCGCATATGGAGCGCCGGCTGTGCCACCGGAGAAGAAGCTTATTCAATTGCCATCAGTTTGATGAGTCATTATGCAAAACAAAATGCTTTAGTTCAACCTGAAATTGAAATACTTGCCTCAGACATAAATCCTCAGTCGCTTGAGCTGGCGCGCAAAGGCACCTACAGACGCTGGTCTTTCCGCGAGGTACCGGGTTTTATACAAAACAGATTTTTCTCTTTAAATTCGGAACACCGTTATCGTATCGACGACAAAGTGAAAGAACTGGTCAAATTCTTTTATTTGAATCTGGCTCAACCTGATTCTGATTTTCCCAGAGATGAAAATGGCACCACCAATCTTGATATCAT
>CAZEQP010000090.1:0-8760 GCA_964514345.1 uncultured Candidatus Obscuribacterales bacterium | reverse complement strand
ATAAAAACCGGTCCTAATTACAACGGCTTTTATACTCCAGAGATGAAAAATTTTTCAGATGAAGCCCAGCTTCCTTTGATGAGTGATGCTCAGACATTCGCCCAGCAGTCTTCAGAAAAATATTTGGACACATCCGACGACTTGAAAAGTCAGCAAGAGCCATCGCAGGTTACCGGTTCTTGGAATCCGGCTGCAGCCGGCGCCCATTCTCTAGTATTGAGAGGTGGACGTGAACAGATACAGGTTACACATCCTGAACCGATAGTCAATTCTCAACCGGCTTTGAACTCCTTTCAACCTCCGGCCCAGTGTCTGGTCACGCCTCAGACTATGCTCGGTCAGTCTATGCACGGACAGATTCACTCTGTAAAAGCAGGCAGCAGTCATAATTTCCACATGCCGCCGCAGCCCTCGGGAAGCGCATATCAGATGCATGTACAGGAGCACTCGGGACCTCGCCTGAAAACTGTAGTCAATCGATGATATAAAGTGCTTCACGAATCGCAGTCATTGAAGCAAATAAAAGGCGCAATATACTACAATACCTGTCTATATCTAGAGCTTGCTTCAGCTTTAGTTAGAGTACTCCGGAGACCATGACAGACAGATGGAAGTTTTCGACTTAATAATAATTGGTGGTGGGCCCACTGGTCTTTTCGGCGCATTCTATGCCGGATTGAGAGGGCTGAAGACCAAAGTCATTGATGTATTAACTGAGCTGGGTGGTCAATTGACAGCTCTTTATCCAGAGAAATACGTATACGACGTTGCCGGACATCCCAAGATACTGGCAAAAGATCTGGCTAAAAATCTTTCCACTCAATCTCAGCTTTTCAAGCCGGCTTTTGCCCTTGGTGAAAAAGTTGAGTTTATGGAACAGATTCAGGTAGACGGCGAAACAGTCTGGAAAATCACTACGGACAAAAATACGGCGCACTTCAGCAAGACTGTATTGCTTGCTCTGGGAGCCGGTGCCTGTATGCCTAAAAGACTTGATCTTTCTTACCCGGAAGTCTGGGAAGATGACAGTCTTTTCTATGCGGTGAAAAGCAAAGAAAAATTCCGCAATAAAAATGTATTGATCGTGGGTGGCGGTGATTCAGCGGTTGACTGGGCTAACGAATTTTCCATTCTGGCAAACAAAGTCACTCTCATTCACAGACGTGACCAGTTTCGCGCCGTTCAAAGCTCAGTAGAAGAAATGCGTCACAACAAAGTTGATGTGAAAACTTTCTATGAACTGAAAGAACTGAGCGGAGACGGTAGTCTGCAAAAGGCAGTTATTTTCGACAACCGCACAGGCAACGAAGAAACATTGGAAGTTGATGCCATGGTCATCAGTATCGGGTTTGTCATAAATCTGGACTTTCTGCGTTCCTGGGGTCTAGCCATGGACAAGAATTGCATCACAGTGAACGAAAAGATGGAAACAAATTTGCCCGGAGTCTACGCAGCTGGAGATATTGCCGCTCACTCGGCCAAATTAAAACTAATAGCCACCGGTGCGGCTGAAGCGGCCACGGCAGTGAATTTTGCCGTAGTCCATATCAATCCGACGGCTAAAGTCTATCCTGGTCACAGTTCAAATCTTAACCTGACAATATAAAGCCTGATTTGCCCTTGGCATGTCTGCTAATATATGTCCGACTACTGTATATTGCGTAGCCGCATTATCGCTACGCTATATATGGGGGCATACAAATGTAGTATAATATTTTTATTGAGACCTTAACTACAGAGGTGGATCGTGTTTTCAAAAAATGCCCTGCGAGTATTGGAAAAGCGTTATCTCTTGCGCGATAAGAAAGGAAGCGTGGTCGAAACTCCTGAACAATTGTTCAGGCGGGTGGCGCAAGCCATAGCCTCAGCGGAGTCGAAGTTCGGCGCAGATCAATCTACCGTTAACACCTTAAGCGAAAAGTTCTTCCAGCTCATGCATGGGCGTAAATTCCTGCCCAATACACCTACATTAATGAATGCAGGCAAAAACAAAGGGCAGTTGTCGGCTTGTTTTGTGTTGCCTGTCCCGGACAATCTGGAAGGGATTTTCGAAACTTGCAAACATGCAGCCATGATTCATAAAACCGGCGGAGGAACAGGATTCTCTTTCAGCCGGTTGCGTCCGGCTAATGATTTTGTATCGAGTAATGCAGGCGTAGCCTCGGGTCCAGTAAGTTTCATGAATGTGTATGATGCCGCCACCCAGGCTATCCGCCAGGGTGGTACCAGGCGTGGTGCTAATATGGCCATCTTGCGGGTGGACCATCCGGATATTGAAGAATTTATTCAATGCAAGAAAGATTGCTCCAAGCTGAATAATTTCAATATATCAGTGGCTCTCACTGACAAATTCATGGACGCCTGGACAAAAAATGAAGAATACGATCTGGTGCATCCCGGCACAGGGGAAGTAGTTAGAAAAGTAAGCGCCAGAAAAATCTTTGAAATGATTGGTGAAAACGCTCATGAAACGGGAGAACCGGGAGTGGTGTTCATAGATCGTATTAATTCAAGCGATCCTCTTGTTGCCACCAAAAGTGGTGACGGTGAAATCATTCCGGGGACAGAGGATATCGAAGCGACCAACCCGTGCGGCGAACAGCCGCTAGGACCGGGAGACGCTTGCAACCTCGGGTCGATCAATCTGTCTCTTTTTGTCAATCAGTCCGGCGATGATTTTAATTGGGAAGAACTGGCTGAGTGTATTGAGCTTGCTGTGCGCTTCTTGGATAATGTTGTCGAAGTGAATTGTTACCCGTTTAAATTTATAGAAAATGCCACCAGAAACAACAGACGAATCGGTCTGGGAGTTATGGGTTTTGCTGAAGCGTTGATTCATTTAAACATAGCCTACAACTCTCAAGAAGCGCTTGATAAGGCGGATGAGCTCATGAGTTTTGTTCAGGAAAAAGCACATGAGGCATCCGAAAAGCTAGCCACTGTCCGTGGTGTATTTCCAAATTGGGAACATTCGACCTGGGCCGAAAAAGGCAAAAAGCTTCGCAACGCCACTGTCACCACTATAGCCCCGACCGGCACTATCTCAGTAATTGCAGGGACAAGTTCAGGCATAGAACCGCTGTTTGCTCTCAGCTATGTAAGGCGGGTTCTGGGTGGAGAAGAGTTGTTTGAGTTCAATCCGCTCTTTGAAAAAGCGGCTATAAAAGCCGGTTTCAATACTGAAAATATCATGAAGCAAGTTACCGAAGAGGGAGTGTTGAGTGAAATCGATGGTATTCCAGATGATGTCAAACGAATTTTCGTATGCTCGCACGAAATCTCCTTCGACTGGCATGTGAAGATGCAAGCCGTGTTTCAGAAGCATACAGACAACGCGGTTTCAAAAACAATAAACTTTCCCGCGCATGCCACAGTAGCTCAAGTGGAGTCGGCGTATAAACTGGCTTGGGACCTGAATCTGAAAGGGATTACTGTATATCGTGATACCAGCCGTGGTTCGCAAGTGCTGAACGTAAGAAAAACCGACCCTAAAAATCCCCTTTCGGCACCGGAAAAAGTACCGGCTTCCTGCATGGATATATCTCTTGTTGAGTGTGACCATTGTGCTCCTGCTAATTCAAACAATGCACTTTCTAATTTAGATCTATCTTATTTAAATAGTATATCTATGTTGAAAAAGTGCCCTGAATGTGGCGATCAGAGTCATTCGTACATCAAGGCGGAGGCTTGCGAGCTATTCACTTGCTGTGGTTATACTAGATGCTGAACCCAAGCCTTTTCGTCGTATATCTAGGAGTAATATAGATGTCTATCCTGGTTGATCATGAAATAAGAGCCGAAATCGCCAATCAATCTCTCATCATAGAACCCTATGACGAAAAGCTCATCCAGCCGAATTCTTACGACGTTCGCTTAGCCGATGCTTTTTCCTGGCACGACTCAAACGGCAATGTTATAGATCCTTATGACTCTCAAACAGTGTTAGAGGGGCTTATACATGTAAGAGGGGCCAGTCTTGTTTTGGCTCCTAAAGAGTTTGTTCTAGGTGCCACACTTGAAAAATTTAGCTTACCCGACGACATAGTTGGCCAGCTTACGGGTAAATCCAGTCTTGCCCGCTTGGGTGTAATGGTCCACGTCACAGCTGGATTCATCGACGCCGGGTTCAGCCATCCGCCGGCTCAAATAACCCTTGAAATAGTCAATGTGGGCAATCGTCCGGTGCGTCTGCATGCCGGGATGCCTATTGCCCAAATGGTCTTCACCCGCACAGCTCGCTGCGAGTTGCCTTATAACTTGCGTCCGTCGGCCAAGTATAACGGCCAGCCGGCAGCTGCCCACAGCCGCTATTACATGAACCCGACCACGGTGCAGGGCTAGATAAAAGCGCCGGGGTGGGAATGTTCCCATACCCAATAGTGGTTTCACGAGTTCACTTTGCCTCCGTCCAGTTCTAGTATCTAAATACGCTTCGCCGACTGGCAAGCACCCCCAAGAGGCTAGAACCCCGTGAACCCCGCCGAAGGCGAAATTAGCTCAGCCAAACCCGAAGTTGACAGCAGCACTGCCTTCAACGCTGAATTGCAGTCGGGTTTGACTGTGGCAATGGCTCACTTTGAAGCAACTCCCAATATTCCCATTCAAAGACAAGACCAAAGCGGCGACCCTTATGTCAATCAAGCGCAAGCTGACCAGACCAGACATCGTGCCACTCCCGGAAACAGTTTTGTTCGTCCGGATCAGCCGGTTCCTGGAAGAGACCGTTATTTCACTCCGGATCCAAATGCGCAGCGCCGCGCCACACCATTTCGTGATGGTGGAACTCAGTTTCGTCGCCAGGGCGATCCGCTGCCTCCTCCGGACCCCAATCAGAGCGGTCCTCCAAGAGATCAACAGTTTGCCCCCATACCAAGACAAGTAATTCCTCCCAATCAGTTTCAGTCTCAGCAAGAATTCCAGGATCAAGAATTTCCCGAACAAGAAATGGCGGAAGAATATGGTCCGGGTCCGGAGCAAATGGATCCCCGCCTGACCAGTCCGGATCAATTTAGACTTCCAGGAAACGGAATACCTGCATATTCCGGAATGGGAATTAATTTCACTAATAATTTCTACAATGTGGGCGATAGAGTTCCTTTAGTAACCAATGGTCAGTTCAACGTACTCCAGCGTGGTCCTGAAGCCGTCCCCCAGATCAGGTTGAACAATGGTTTTCCTGCCATGCAGAACTTCTTTGGTGTTCCGCTCGGCGCTGATCAGGTCCTGCCTCAGACCAGAGTCCAGCAGGTCGGTCCGGGAGTATTGCCTGTAGATAGAGTGCAGCAGTTGGGCCCCGGAGTATTGCCTGCAACTGATGACGGAATACCTGCGATTCGTAGTTTGAGACTTGACGGTACCGGTCATGAAACGGCCCTTTTGTCCGGCCCGGTAACAGACAATCAAGCACGAATAACAATTAACCCTGCCGACACTCAAATTGTTGCCAGACCGGATCTACAAGTAGCAAACGGACAGATTCAGATACAAGACGTTGCCGCTGAGCGCACTCAGGTGGTGCCGCCGCTGCAAACAGCCAGTTTGACAGGCGATGTTATAGCACAACAATTACCACTGGCTGAAAATGTTGTAGTGGCGCAAGGACCCAACAGAGTTAATCTCGATACTCAACTAAACGGTCCACTCAATTCTCCTGTTTATACCGGCACAGGTCTGATTACTCCAATAGAGCAAAGAACAGTTGATCGTTCTAATTCGGTTCTTTCCGGATTACGCAATGAAGCCCATCGCGTAGGAGTTCTTACTTCTGGTGCGGCTTATTACGGACTGGGAATGATTCCTGAAACCAACAGAGTCGGTCAGGCTATTGCGCCCTGGCGTCCCACACTCAGATACCCGGTTTCAGGTGTATTTGGCTTGTCCGCCTATGAAATGGCTACTCTTTACCCAGCCAGTTTTTTCAATCCGGATGTTAATCCCAACTCCACTTGGGGACAGGGCACTATTTCAGCTGCCGTGTTACTTCAGAGTGGTTTTCGAGATATGCAAGCCAACGCGATAGCAAATGCAACCAGGACTGGATCTAGTGCAAGATTCTATACAGGGATAAGTCCCAGAACGTCGGCTTTTGGTATCGGTGCTCTTACCGTCGCCGGTACTTATGCGCTAGACAGAGCTCTTCCGGCCTCAAGAGATACAGTATGGGGAACACATACAATTGCTGACGATGCGGCCATGTTCGGCGGAATTATGGCTGCACGCAATACCGAGGCGGCAGCTACGTTGACTTCAAGAATAGCGGCCGGAGCAACCAGAATATTGCCGGAAGCCATAACATCACGCCTGGCTGTACCGGCTGCGGTATCGACACGTCTGGCTCCGGTTGCATCTACATTTAATTCTTTCAGCCCCGGACTGCGAAGTGTTCTCACTAAAGGCGCCTGGGTGGCTGGTGCCTATGTGGCTGGAAATGCGATTGAAGGCGTATGGAATTATTTTGTCCCCGGAACAAGAACACTTGCCAGTAATGCTCGCGCCGGTCTGGATCGCGATGCAAATGAAAGAACTGCAGGATCATTGGCAACTGCTCGACAAAGATTTTCCAATCTGGATGATGCTCAATGGTCGGCTGCTCAGGCAGAATTGACTGCTCATAAAGCCAGAACCGATGCCATGACTTATGAGCGGGACGGTGCCAGTAATATGGCTGTGGCGGATCGCAGACGTATTGTTTTGGCTGGTGTGGTGGGAGAAAATTATCTCAATCGCGGAAGTCATGTAATCAGCCGGGGGCACACTTATCTTGCTCGTGGTCACAACCTAGATTTAAACTCACAGGCGATGATGAATTTACTGATAGCGGACGAAACAGCCGGCCGCTTGATTCGCAAATATAATGAAAACGTGCTGGGAACCACCATTAACGGCACTACTATTAACAGAGCTACAGAAGTGGCGGCTTTGCAGCAGGAAAGACAGAGATTGCAAACTTTGATGAGTCAGGCCATCGGGCAGCACGATTATGCAGCAGCCATGCCCGAGTTGGTTGAATATGCCAAAAATAATCGTCAGGACTTTTTCCGCAGTTTCGTTTCTCACAACTCAGAAGTTGCGGCTCAGCGTGAACAAGATATGAGAAATCGCGGTTTCTGGGATCATCCTCATTATGGGCAATGGCGCAGTGTAGTGAGCAAAATGCACAGAGACAGAGCATTTGCATTATTGGTTCTGGCTGAAAATGCCGCCAATCTGGGTGACGGACGCGAAGCTGTAAGAATGCTGAGAGGCGGAGTGCACTCTCCTGGATCGCCTGATGTTGATAATACACCCAATCAAAATGCTCGTGCCGCCTTGATTCAAGCTATCAATCAGTTCAATTCCAACCCTGGAGAAAGGACCGAAGGGGAGCGCATCAATCTGGAGCGTATTAGAGCAATCTATACACGTTTGGACCGGCTAATACAGGATAGATTCCGTGACCATTATCCTCGTCAAAATAATGTTCCGACAAGATAAATTGAACTCTTTTTCCTTTCCGGTCGTCTAATAAATCAGACGGATTATGAAGGTGGCAAAGAGGCTCGGTTGTGTCTGTGTTTCGTCCGGTGCTTTTGACCGCAACAGGATGTCTTTATTGGACAGCCGGTCTTTTTGTGGCTGTTTATTCGGTCTGTCATTACTGGATCTCAAACGATCCAGGTGTACGGCCGCAATACTGTATATGGTATCAGCATAATTTTTCCTCTTTTCAGATCTTTCTGGCTTGTGCGTGCTCAATCGTTTCACTGGGCTGCAAAAAAGATCTGCCTGGAGTATTTCTGTATTTGATGGCTACTCTAGGCTTGTTGTTTGGATTGATTCAGGCACCTGCTCCACAGGGATCAGATTTATGTTTTCTCAAGCCGGGAACCACTCTTCATGTGGAGGCCCACATAGGCGAAAGTGTGGGTTGCAAAACGGCTCTCATAACTGAAATTTGCACCGAGCCGAAAATTGCTGCCGACTGCAAAAGCAGTATTTATCAGATATCAGCCAAAGAAGGTCGGCATATCTCAGGTACGGCAACGCTTGAAGGCATAAAAGATGAAAGCATCAGCAATACGGCACGATGTTTGAAAAACCGCATATTCAGCCGTTTGCATCTGGAAGACGAGGTAGAAGAAACGTGTCCTTGCCCGGAACCATTTTTTGTTTCAATTAGAAAAGTTATGGTGGCACATCATGCAAAAGCTCTGGGAAAGACTCGCGGTGCCTTGCTTTCGTCCATAGTGTTGGGAGATAAGGTGGTAGAGCTTCCCACTTTTGTAAAAGGCCGTTTCCGCCGTTGCGGAGTCTCTCACTTGCTTGCCGCTTCAGGATTCAATTTGTCTATTTTTGTGGGAGCGATATGTCTTGGTTTGCGTTTTTGCACGCGCTCGATAGGATTAATCGCCATTGCCGGAATAACAGCCATAGTCAGTTTTGTATTACTTGCCGGAGCTTCGCCTTCTGTTGTTCGAGCGGCTATCTGGGCGGCTTTACTGATTCTTTTGCGCCTGACCCACCGCCGGGTGCATATGGGTGCGCTCTTTTCATTCTCAATGCTCATTCATCTTGCGCTCGATCCTTTTTCTGTGCTGGATATTGGATGGCAGCTGTCATATGTTGCTACTGCCAGCATTTTATGCGGAATAGAGCACGCTATGAGCGAGCCAAAATTTTGTTTCAGGCACTGGCTCAAGAGTACAGTAACTGTAATACTTGTGGCTCAGGCTGCCGTTCTTCCCCTGGCTTGTTTATATTTCAAACAGATAAACTGTTTGT
>CAZEQP010000089.1:0-8862 GCA_964514345.1 uncultured Candidatus Obscuribacterales bacterium | reverse complement strand
GCCATTCTTACATATATGTCTTTGCGCATCTCGTGGAAAACAAGCTATGCCTCGGTGACATCGGATAGCGCACCAGATACAGTATTGAACTCACAGTCTGAAATCGAGGAAGTGCCACTGCCTGTGGTGAAGTGAAGGCTGAAAGCGTCCTGATTGCGCTTAAGGACACGAAATAACGGGAAGATTAAATTTTCCATTTTCGTGGTGAGAACACGTACCTTATGGAGCATCTAAGTGGGAAGTTTACCAGTTTCAGAGTCTCTTATTATTTAGATAATAAAGCCATGGCGGAAACGGTAAATGAATTCACTAGCGATGACGGTCGCGCCAATGACGGCGGCCGCATCATTGTTTCGCAGGCGGAAAGCTTTTTGCCTCGCCAGTCTAATTTTTCCAGCGCCTCGATGGACTTTGCCGGACGCAATCGAGGATTTGGGGACCGTTTAGCCAGCGCCAATTTTAATTCTGCCTTGCCTGATTTGACCATATCGGGCTCTGAAAGTCCGAACGGGCGTCCAGGAAGTGACGCCACTACAATCGCATCGGCGGATTTGTCCGGAAGAGTTTCTTCGTCCGAGTACATGCTCGGGATGATGAACTTGAATGAGCCGATTCCGATCTTGCCGCGAACGAATGAAGCGGCAAATTTCCTGTCGCCTGCTTTTAGAGCGCCAAGTCTGCAAGAGCTGAGCAATCGAAGACAACTCTCGGGCGACTTGTCACTAAATACGGTGGCGCGAAGCAAATTGGGCTCGACTGAGGGAAGCTCACTCGACAGGCTCTCTCGTAGCGCGCTTGATTATGTAAGCAGAAATGCCGAACAGCTCAGGCGAAGCACTGTGCGTGGACCCTTTGAAGGCTCAAGAGGCAATGCCCAGCGTTATTTGCCTAATGTCTCCATCACTGGTCCGCCGTCGAGCAGTTATGCGCTACAGGTGCCGCAAGGAAACTGGCAGCAATACAATGGCGGCTTCCAGAGTTGTCCCTGTCCAAGTTGTGCAAGCGGAGCCTACAGACCTGACGCCGGTCCCAGACCCTACCAGCAGCAGCCCTGGGCGCCTGCGAGAATGACCAATTTTTCGGGATATGACCCCAGAGGCGGGTTTGATCCAAATGCCGGAATGCGGCAGCCTGAGTACGGGCCGCGCCCGCCTCAATATGGACCGCGTCCGAATAACTATGGACCGTCAAGATTCGATTCGATGGTTCCACCTGCAGGCGATATCAGAATGCGTTCGAACAGGGTGACGCCTGACATGATGCCGCCTGGCTGGTTCGAAGAAATTTACGGCAGTCCCAATTCAGACAGACCGCAACCGCGCCCCGGTCCGCAGGATAGACCGCGACCGGGTCCCAGACCGACTGAAAGACCACGACCGCCGGGTAATTTTGATATGACTAATTTGCCTCCGCCAAGACCGGACCTGGTTCAGCCCGGGGTATCAGATATAAGGATGCTCTCGGAGCCATCTATATCGCCAGAAAAAATAGACGAAGTATTGAGGCATTACAGATCGCCTGCGGTGGGCGTCGGGCGCGAGTTGTACGCCCTTGGGGTCAGATACGGCATCGACCCGGCTATAGCACTGGGATTCTTTATAGTTCAATCCACTGCAGGAAGGCACGGCAGGGCGTCTAGAAATATGTCCTGGGGCAATATAAAAGGAAGAGGTCCTGCCGGTTCAGACGGAACATTCAGGCGGTATAACAGCTGGGCGGAAGGCGCCGAAGACTGGTTCAGGCTCATTCGTCATCAGTATGTGGCGACTCAACCTAATGAACATCATCGTCGTCCATTCGGGGCTGAAACATTGCGGGCGGTCATACGCAGATATGCGCCAGGCTCCGACGGCAACAACGAGGGCGGTTATGTCCGTCAGGTCATATCAATGCGGCAGAGATGGGCAAGAGAAATGATGGCGCAGCAGCCAGCGCAACAGCCTGCGCAACAGAATCGGTATGCCCAGAACGATCGTTAAATAAATCGTTGTTGCACCGCATCCGGTTCTATGCATTCGGGTGAGTTTGTTTTAGCCGAATTCACCACACTTGATACCGGAATGGCGGAGAGCTCGTCGCCTGAAGTTGGCTGTAAAAGGGAAACAAGGGTTTCTGTGGTGGATAGCTCGGGGTCCAGCCAGAGACGCTCCGTATCCGGTGTCATAATGGCGGGCATGCGATCGTGGATGAAAAGAAATTCTTCGCTCGATGGAACAGTGATGATTGCGTACTGTCTTGTGGTATTGCCCTCGGTATCGGTATTGTCCTGATAGAGTCCGGCAAAAGTGGCGTCGCGATGGTCTTTTAACGTGAAATACATTGGGCTTTTTTTGCCTTTAGGTTCATGCAGCCATTCAAAATAACCGTCAGTGGGAATTAGACAGCGGCGTTTTTTCAAGTCACCTTTGAAGGTCGGCTTGCTTTCAAGTGTCTCGCGCCTCACATTTATGATCGGTCTGAGTTTCTTCTCTCTGGCCCATTTTGGATAAAGTCCCCACTGCAAAATTTCAAGATGGATGCCGCCGTCTTTGCCTAAAAGAACAGGATTTTCCTGGCTGGGGGCAATATTAAAACGCGGGACGATTCCATATTGCGCAAAGTCTTCCAGGGCAAATCGGTCTTTGAATTTTACCGGGTCGGTTAGTGTGTATCGTCCGCACATGAAAAATTAATGGGGAAGGCTACGAAAAAAAATTGGGCATATTACGAAGTCATTGTACCGTGATCATGGTGATCTCCGCATAGTCTCTCTTTATATCTATATAGATAATAAGAGCATGACAGACGCAGCAGGCGATTTCAGCGAGAACGGCAAAGCCCCTCAAAACAGTGAGGCGGTGGCTTTCAACGCCAATGCGAACCAGTACACTCCCAGCCCCCTTGAACGTCAAACCCTTTCGTCACTTAGTTCCGACACCAGCGCCTTTTCGCCTTACTCGTCATACTCGTCAAATCTGTCACGCGGTCTTTACTCCAGTTCCAGTTTTTCCGATGTCAGCGCTTACAGCCGCATGGGTGGACGCAACATTGTATCCGGCGCCAGACTGCCTGATTTGCAAATAGCTTCCGCCGACTTCGGTCCGGAGCCGCAAGTCAATCGCGCTGTGCCTGAGCCCACCTTGCAGGAGCTTACAAACCGCAGACCGGTATCAGGATTGAACGAGCGTCCCAACACAAGATATGATGCACTTCTTCCTCAAGTGACATTGAGCCCGCAAGAACAGACTGTAATTCAGAATCAAAATCAGATTCAAACCGGTTCTTCGCTCGATCGACTTTCGCGCGGTGCCCTGAATTACATAGAAAACAACGGCGAACAGTTGCGACGGTCTGTTGTTCGTGGTCCTTATGAAGCGGCAAACGCCAACGCTCAGCGTTATCTTCCCAATGTGAGCATCGGTCCTGCCGCCAGCAGTTACGCCTTCGAAACACCGCAGGGCAACTGGCAGCAAATGAACGGCGGCTTCCAGGGCTGCCCCTGCCCCAATTGTGCAAGCGGCGCCTACAGACCCGAAAATGGACCCAGACCCTATCAACAGCAGCCCTGGACGCAAGGTTACAGCCCTTACGGACAGGATTTCTCCGGCTATAATCCAAACGCCAGATTTGACCCAAATCCAGCCCAACAATTTGATCCACGTGCGCAGCAATACGACCCTCGCGCTCAATTTGATCCAAGATTCGGAAATCCAAACGCCAGATTCGACGGCAGACAAAGAGTAACACCAGACTTATTGCCACCTGGATGGTTTGAAGAAATATATGAAAATGCTCCACCCAGAACCCCCGACAGACCGGTGCGACCTAACGACAGACCACCTGGTTATGTGCCTCAAGGTAATGGACGTTATCCGCCGGGAGCGATTAACCGCTCGCAGTTTGACAGAGAATTGGCTGATCCAAACGTGATGGCTGCTTTTGCCGGACGGATGCGGACAGAAGTGGGCTCGCAAGGACCGGCTGCTCAATTGGCATGGGCTGAAACGGTCATGAACAGAGCCGCTTCACGTAACCAGACCCTGATACAAGCTTTGACAGGCAGGTATTATCCAACACACAGCCCGGGAAGATCCGACAGGCAAGATCTGATTCAAGCAATTACAAGAGCCTGGAGGGAAGGAACAGACACCACGTCAGGTTCAACCGGAAACGCATCAGGCAGCGTCGGGTTCGGTCGCGGCGGCAGAGAAATCATTCGCATCAATGGCGAAAAATTCGGCATGGAAGAAGTCGACCTGAGACGCGGCTGGCTGCAGAAATATCAACAACTCAAAACAGGCGACCGCGGTCCCGGCAATCCTCAGGAAAGACCGCAAGGACCTCAAGGTCCCGGCACAGAGTTGCCGCAAGGTCCAATGAGTGCAGATCAAATTCGACCGGACAGTGTCAGCCGTTATCCAGGCAGAATTCCGGAACAAGACAGAGTGCGCTTAATGCAGATGGCTTTGATTCGCTGCGGCTTGCCCACCACACCTCAATATATGCAGGGCTTGCGCATCATCATTGAGAAAGAAAGCAGCTGGGATCCAAACGTAGTGAACAGATGGGACTCCAACTGGAGGCGCGGCACGCCCTCTATGGGTCTGATTCAAACCATTGAACCTACATTTAGAAGGCACAGGATGGAAGGATTCGAGGATATCCTCAATCCTCTGCACAACATGATAGCAGGCATCAGATACGCAGTGCATCGCTATGGAGACTTGATGAACGTTCCAGGTTTAAGATCGATGAGAGCGGGAGGAGCTTATCGCGGTTATTAGCGTGATACTACATATGGTGCAAGACAAAAATCAGTGCATCAATTTTTTAGACGGCATTTCAAACAATAATAATTCGGTATTGACGGTCGGGCGTATTTCCACTTCATCTCTGTCCAGAGCCACCCCGTCGCCTGCCTCAGCCGGCAAGCCGTTGATGGAACAGCTGCCCCTGACCATTTGCACCCACAAAGAACTCTTAGGTCTGGCTTTGAATCTACTCATACGTCCGGCGCTAGCGTGCAGCCGATAAAGTCTGAGATTCTGATTTATATGTATAGGGGCATCTTTCTCAAAATCGGGTCCGCCCAGAAGAATGAATTTATTCAGCTCGTCCTTGATTTTTTCCTTCTCAAAGGAAGGTGTAAGACCGGTAGACAGGGGTTTAATCCATATCTGTAATAAATGCACCGGTTCGTCGGATGAGGCGTTAAAAGAGCTGTGGATGATGCCCTGTCCTGCTGACATTTTAATGATGTCGCCAGTTTCCATTATGGCGCCGGTGCCCAGACTGTCCTTGTGTTCCAGCTGACCGCTTATTATATAAGTCAGTATTTCCATATCTCGGTGCGGGTGCGAGCCAAAACCCATGCCAGGCGCGATAGTGTCTTCATTTATCACTTTGAGCGGTCCGAAGCCCATATGCTGGGCGTCATAATACTGGTCAAAAGAAAAGGTGTGGAAGCTTTCGAACCATTCCAGTTCGGTATGTCCGCGGTCCTCAGATTTCCTAATTTCTAGCACTGGACTCACCCTCTTTAGTTGTTATTAGCACAACAAAAAAAAGAGATGATTTAATTTGAAAAAGAAATCTCAACCATATATCTTTTATGCAGGTTGGACCTCATCTTTATGATTAAAGTTAATACTTATTCGAAAAGGTCCAGCCCCATTTTTTTTATAGTCAAAATCAGTTAACCGGACGCTTGCAAGAAACGTTACTTGCTTTTACCCAGGCGTTGTTCATGCCGTCCAGTTGATACCAGGTGGCTTTGCCTGAAGCTACATCCACCAGGACATTGTTATAGGTTGTTCTTGTCCCGGCAGCGACTGTTTTTACGACTGAAGCGTCGTCATATGGGGCGTCGCGCAAAACGGGGGCTTTCCCTTCTGCGCTTATCAGATATATAGGATTGGATTTGCAATAAGTTTCAGTGCCGGAAGGCTCGGCCATGGCCGTGCCTGAAACTGTAAGGGCAAGAGCCAGACTCAATAAAAAATGATTGGTTTTGATCTTCATGTCGCTTATTATATCATTTAGTTTATATAATAGTCGCTATGAATAAAAAAATGCCAAAAACCAAATATCTATTTCAATTTCTCTTTCTTTGTATATTTTACCTCGCCACTATATGCGGTGCAATTGCAAAATCGCAATTTGATGTGTCCGGTTTCTGGAACACCGATTGGGGTCCAATGCAAATAAATGCGACACCAGTCACAGGCGGAACATATTCAATATCCGGTTACTGGATGCAGGGCGACGAGCGAGGAGAAATAAAAAGCGGTACCTATGATCCCAATACCGGCTCCATCCGTTTCCATTTTTCTATGCCCACCATAAACCAGCAGGGCGATGCTACTTTAAAACTGAGTCCTGAAGGCAGATCCGTTTCGGGCACTTATATCCAGAATAACCAGGACCCGGTCAACTTGCATATGAATCGACCGGAGGCTAAATTCATAGTCGCCGGTGCAAAACCAGCAAGTTCGGCTTCCACCGCCAAAGCTAATCCAGTTGAAAAATCAGAACCTAAAAAAGACAGCACAGCGCCCATTACTCTAGACCAAGCGCAAATGGTAACACCGGCTAAAGTAATTAATGGTTTGCCCATCGGCGGTCGCGCCGTCATACCGATACCTCATTTTGAATCACCCATTCTGGTAAAAAGCGAAGGTTGCAAAAAGCGTCTAAAAATAAATAGCGACGTATTGTTCGATCCCGAAAAGTCAGAATTGAATGAAGGCTCGGCACGTACACTGGTTGTGCTCGGTCCTGTGGTGCGTGACTTCGGCAATCATCCGGTATTGGTGGAAGGACACACAGATGCGGTAGGCAGTGAGGAAGAAGCTCAGAAGTTGAGTGAAGCAAGGGCACAAGCTGTTCTTGATTGGTTGAACAAAACAAGAACTATTCAAGGCATTGCCACAATGAAAGGATTCGGCAGCAAAGTGCCGATAGCACCGAATCAATCCGGCGGTACCGACAATCCTACAGGCAGAGCCAAGAATCGCAGAATAGAGGTTACGATAGACACCTGTCTTAAAGTTGAAAGAGTGGATAAAAAACTGAAAATGTCATCCGCCGAATACAATGAAGGCATGGAAGCTATTTCAAAGCAAGACTGGGAAGCTGCTGCTTCCTGTTTTCAGCGCGCCTTAGTGGAAAATAGAGAAGATATGGATGCGCATTTTCAAATGGGCTTTGTCAAAAATCAAAGCAAAGATTATGGAACTGCTGTTGATGAATTGAACAGAGTCATTGAAAAAGATCCAAATGACGCGGATGCGAATTTGCAAATAGGCATCGCATACATGCAATGGAACAGAGTCTACGAAGCTCTGCAGTATTTGAAAAAATCATGCGAACTAAATCCTAAGAATGCGCAAGCTGTTTATCAACTCGCTCTTGCTTACAAAAAATCGAATGATACAGAAAACTTCAATGCTCAGAAGAAAATATTGGAAGAGTTGGATGCGGGGCTGGCTGGTAAGCTTGATGTTGGTCTCGACCCATAGTTAATTTTAGTTATGTGTTTGTAG
Source organism: uncultured Candidatus Obscuribacterales bacterium (assembly GCA_964514345.1). Taxonomy (GTDB): domain Bacteria; phylum Cyanobacteriota; class Vampirovibrionia; order Obscuribacterales; family Obscuribacteraceae; genus Aved-18. The sequence goes on along the minus strand of CAZEQP010000089.1, from coordinate 1,339 downwards.
TGGTAACATGAAAGAATGGTCAGAGGAAGTGAAAAGACTTCTGTCAATCTGGAAGTGAGACGCCCGTGAATTACTGCTTTGAAAGGTTGAGGAAGGCGCGCTTTTGTCTAGCGCCTTTCTCTGCTTTCAAGCATGCATTGGAATGATCGAAGTGATGAAAAATCTAATAAAATAAGATCGGACTGTGCCGATAAATGTGCCATTGCAACTGGTGTTATGCATTTTTTTAGCAGTTAAAGGTGAAAATGCGACCAAAATTGGATCGCTAAATAGCGAATCTACCTGGGGCAGGAACGCTTACCGATTTTGGTTTGGGCAACCGGATCGCTTTTCACTTGCCAAAGACAACATAGAAGGGTAAAGTGCTTCACGGATTCGGTAAATCGAATTCATATTTCCATTCCGCGCGTGCAGTCTTCTTGATGAAATCCGCATATCTCAAAATTACTTCTCTAGCCTTCCTCCGTTCATCAAAGTTCAATGACGATAACCATCGATTAACATCTATGTGCATGTGATTTCCATTTTCTTTATCCTTCGCAATATACTTCAAAATTCGATTATAGTTAGATTCTCCCACGGATATCCTCAAGTCTCTCATCATGGCATAAGCTAATGTATAACAAGGATTTCGTCCAGATACCAAGAACGTTTCATATTTTTCCCACGCCGCTCTATCATTTTTTAGCATGTCCAAAGAAAAAACGCAGCATAATCCCTCAATATACGGATCTCCTAGATAGATATTTTGCAAGTGCATAACTTCGTGAGCGACAGATCCTAGTAATAAGCCTCTGTGCTCCTTAGTTTCTGAAGGTTTACTAGTAACAGTAATGAAAAACACCCCGCCGTTCCCCGTATAGCCGTTATGGCAGTAGCGGTCACGGATTAGATACATGTTAACCTTTTTGATCTCTAAGGCAGCTGGTCCAAAATTTTTTTTCATCTGTGCAAGACATCGATTTATGAAAGTTGAGAGTGTCCTATCGTGAATGCGACATTCCTCAATGCCTTGAGCTTGAACATCATTAGCCAGATGGCTAACTACAACTATCGTGATTGGGAACAATATTAGATATAAATTGCGCATAATTTTCTAAAGAGTGGATGAGAATCACCGTTGAGGTAATTCCCATCCTTTATCTTAAGGTAAAACTAGAGAATTGTTGTCAATTACTTATGGTCTCTGATTCTTACCAGCTCATCCATGAGTTTTTGGTCCATTGGTTGATTCCTGAGTTTATCGGGAGAAGCTGGTGTAAATTGAGGCAAAGGCACAGCGGTAGGAGCCTGCTGGTCGGCCCACGTCCAGTTAGGATTTCTCTTTTTCTGTTTCGCA